>DASQFA010000284.1:0-2817 GCA_035633375.1 Rubrivivax sp. | reverse complement strand
AGTGATCGCGATCAACTTGACCGCGCCGTTCCAGGTCACGCGCGCCGTGCTGCCGCAGATGCTGGAGCGCAACTGGGGCCGCATCATCAACATCGCTTCGGTGCACGGGCTGATCGCGTCGGTCGACAAGTCGGCTTACGTCGCGTCCAAACACGGCATCATCGGCCTGACCAAGGCGGTCGCGCTGGAGACCGCGACCACCGGTGTGACCTGCAACGCAATCTGCCCCGGCTGGGTGCTGACGCCGCTGGTGCAGGCGCAGATCGACTCGCTTGCCGCACGCGAGGGCCTGTCTCCCGACGACGCACGCATCAAGTTGCTCGGCGAGAAACAGCCGTCGCTGTCGTTCGCCACACCGCAGGACCTCGGCGCGCTGGCGGTGTTCCTGAGTTCCGACGCCGCCGGCAATATCCGCGGTGCCTCGATGCCGGTCGACGGCGCCTGGCTCGCACAATGAAGGGAACAGCGGCATGAAGGGAATCACACTCGAAGGCGCGGTGGCGCTGATCCCCGACGGCGCCACCATCATGGTCGGTGGCTTCATGGGCATCGGCACCCCGCTGCGCCTGTGCGACGAACTGGTGCGGCAAGGCAAGCGCGACCTGACGGTGATTGCCAACGACAACGGCCGGCCCGACGTGGGCGTCAGCAAGCTGGTGGCCGCCGGTCTGGTGAAGAAGACCATCGCCAGCCACATCGGCTTGAACCCCGAAAGCCAGCAGCGCATGATGGCCGGCACCATGGAGGTCGAACTGGTGCCGCAAGGCACGCTGATCGAGCGCATCCGCGCCGGCGGGCACGGCCTGGGCGGCGTGCTTACCGCCACCGGCCTGGGCACGCTGGTCGAAGAAGGCAAGCAGAAGGTCGAGATCGACGGCAAGACCTGGCTGCTCGAAAAGCCCTTGCGCGCCGACTTTGCGCTGATCCACGCGGCCGATGCCGACTACCTGGGTAACCTGCGCTACCTGCTCACCGGCCGCAACTTCAACCCGATGATGGCGATGGCAGGTGCCACCGTGATCGCCACCGCCGACAACATCCTGCCCGTGGGCGTGATTCCGCCCGACGACGTGATGACGCCGGCCGTCATCGTCGACTACATCGTGGCCAACGGTTAGGACCATGGACGCACAAACCATCATCGCCAAACGCATCGCCCAGGAGCTTCGCTCGGGCATGCTCGTCAACCTCGGCATCGGCATCCCGACGCTGGTGGCCAACCACGTGCCCCACGGCGTCGACGTGTTCTTCCAATCCGAGAATGGGCTGATCGGCACCGGCCCGGTGCCCGAGGAAGGCTTCGCCCACCCCAAGCTGACGGATGCCGGTGGCAAGCCGGTGTCGACGCTGCCCGGAGCGTCGACCTTCGACAGCGCCACCTCGTTCGGGCTGATCCGCGGCGGCCACGTCGACATGACGGTACTCGGCGGCATGCAGGTCGACTCGCAGGGCCACCTCGCCAACTTCATGATCCCCGGCAAGATGGTGGCTGGCATGGGTGGCGCGATGGATCTGGTGTCGGGCGCCAGGCGTGTCATCGTCGCGATGCAGCACACGGCCAAAGGCAAGCCGAAAATACTCAAGACATGCTCGCTGCCGTTGACGTCGGCACGCGCGGTGGAAATGATCGTCACCGAGATGGCGGTGATCGTCTTCGTGGACGGGCGGCTGAAGCTGCTCGAAACGGCGCCGGGCGTCAGCGTCGATGAGGTTCTCGCCGCCACCGAGGCCCCGCTGGCCGTCGACGGCGACGTGCCGACCATGGCGATCTGACGACTGCTCGAACCCCTACCGACGCAAGGCCCGGTCGATATCGCGGGCACGGCTGTGCAGCCGACCCTTGATTCGCTACCACTGCCGAGGCAGGCTCCATGGTCACCGAAAGAGGCAAAGGCAAGGTCGGGTTGATCGGCACCGGCATGCTCGGGGCATATTTCGCCTAATCGCTGGTGCAGTCCGGCATCGCCAGCGCACTGATCCTCATCGACCGCGACGAGATGCGCGCCGAAGGTGAGGCAACGGACCTCAACCACGGCATGCCGTTCGTCAAGCCGATGTTGGTCGTCGCTGGCGGCTACGAGCGGCTGGCCGGCTGCGACGTCATCGTCATCTGCGCCGGCGCCAACCAGCGGCCCGGTGAGACCCGTCTGGACCTGCTGCACAAGAACGCGGGCGTCTTCAGGGACATCCTTCCGAAGGTGGTTGCCGCCTGCCCGCAAGGGGGTGATCCCGATCGCCACCCAGTCGACATCCTCACCGAAATCGCCGCGGAGCTGGCGCGCTGGCCGCACGGCCGCGTCATCGGCTCGGGCACGCTCCTCGATACCGCGCGCTTTCGCTACAACCTGGGCGAGTTTTTCGACATCGGGCATGGGGCCACCCCGGCTCTTGCCAATTTCGGCTCGCCGATCGTGCTGCTCGTCACCGGCGCCGTGCCCAATTTCATCGCCGCGGCCGCATGCGCGTGCGCCATGGTGGTCGCCAGAGTGCTCACCCCACCCCAGGACTCCCGCGGCATCGACTGGAACAGCGTGCTCCCGATCGGCGGCATGATCCCGCTCTCGACGGCGACGGCGACGGCGACGGCGATGACGGAGACCGGGGCGGCGCAACTCGTCGCCGATCGCTTGATCGCCTCGGTCGGGCCGTCGAGCCCGCTGGCCCTGCTGGCCGCGCCGTTCGTGCTCACGGCAACGCTGGGCCAGATCATCGGCAACCCGGCGACCGCGCTCATCGTCGCGCCGATCGCGCTTGCGCGGCGCTCGAGGTCGGCATCTCGCCGCGCGCCGTCGCGATGAGCGTGACGGTTGCCGCGGC
>DASQFA010000283.1:0-1613 GCA_035633375.1 Rubrivivax sp. | reverse complement strand
TTCATCACGTTGGCCGGGCTGAAGAAATGCATGCCGACCACGTCCTGCGGCCGCGTGGTGGCCGAGGCGATCTCATCGACATTCAGGTAACTGGTGTTGCTGGCCAGGATGGCGCCGGGCTTGGCGATCTGGTCGAGCTTGGCGAAGAGTTCCTTCTTGATCGCCATGTTCTCGAACACGGCTTCGATGATCAGGTCGCAGTCGGCCAGCGAGGCCAGCTCGAGCGACGGCGACAGCGCCGCCATGCGCGCTTCGACATCGGCCTGCGTCATGCGGCCCTTGGCCGCGGTGTTCTCGTAGTTCTTGCGGATCGTCGCCTGGCCGCGGTCCAGCGCAGCCTGTTGCGTCTCGACGATGGCCACCGGGATGCCCTTGTTCAGGAAGTTCATGGCGATGCCGCCGCCCATCGTGCCCGCGCCAATGATGCCCACCTTCTTCACCGGCCGGGTGGCCGTGCCTTCGGGCAGGCCGTCGATCTTGGCGGCCTGGCGCTCGGCGAAGAACATGTAGCGCTGCGCCTGGCTCTGCACGCCGCCCATCAGCTTGACGAACTGATCTCGCTCGAAGCTCTTGCCTTCGTCGAAAGGCAGCCGTGCCGCCGCCTCGATGCACTTGATGCTGGCCTCGGGCGCCTCGAAGCCGCGGAAGGCCTTGGCGTTCCTGGCGCGGAACTCGGCAAACAACTCGGGCGTGGCGCCGGCCACCGTCAGGTCGCGCACCTTCTTCAGCGGCCGCCCTTCGGCCAGCACCATGCGCGCGAAGCCGATCGCCGTCGCGCGCAACTCGCCTTCGGTGGCCAACTCGTCCACCAGGCCCATGGCCAGCGCCGCCTTGCCACCCACCGGCGTGCCGCTGGTCACCATCTCCAGCGCCTTGGCGGCGCCCACCAGTCGCGGCAGCCGCTGCGTGCCGCCTGCACCGGCGAGCAGCCCGAGCTTGACCTCGGGCAGGCCGACACGTGCCGAAGGAACCGCCACGCGGTAGTGGCACACCAGCGTGGTCTCGAAACCGCCGCCCAGCGCGGTGCCGTGGATCGCCGCCACCACCGGCTTGTCCGCGGCCTCGATGGTGTCGAACAACGCATGCAGCGACGCGCCCTTCGGCGGTTTGCCGAACTCGCTGATGTCGGCGCCGGCGATGAAGGTGCGCCCGGCACAGATCAGCACCACCGCCTGCGCCGCGGCATCGGCCAGCGCTTTATCGAACGCAGCCGCCAGGCCGTCGCGCACCTTGGCCGACAGCGCGTTCACAGGCGGCGAGTTCAGCGTGATCACGGCGATGCCGTCTTCGATGCTCAGGTCTGTGACTTCATTGATCGCGGCCATCTTGTCTCCTCGTTCAGCGTTGTAGTTGTGCCTTTCGCAGCGCAGAGGCGTCACTCACCAAGCAAACGCCGTGGATCCGGCTCTGCCGGTCCACAGGCGTTGCCCCCTGGGGGGAGCGCCGCAGGCGCTTCGGGGGGTCCTATTTCGGCGCGTAGCCGAGCACCGCCTTGACTTCCAGAAACTCGGCGAAGGCATGGTCGCCCCACTCGCGCCCGTTGCCCGACTGCTTGAAGCCACCGAAGGGCGCCATCAGGTCGGTGGCAGCGCTGTTGATGTTGACCTGCCCGG
>DASQFA010000282.1:0-4781 GCA_035633375.1 Rubrivivax sp. | reverse complement strand
CTGCCTGCGATTCCCCACTCTACTCGCTGCCTCGTGCAAGATCATCCAACCCAGGCGGCAAGGCCCGCCGCTCTGATAGCGATCAAGGCTGCCCACACGATCGTGTGGGCCTTCTTTGTTGCCTGCATCGTCGCGATCCCGTTGGCCGCGTGCCAGGGCGCGCGTCGGACTGCCGCGTGGTTCGCGGCCATCGTCGCGGTGGAGGTCGTCGTGTTGGCGGGCAACGGCTGGCGCTGTCCACTCACCGCCGTTGCCAGTCGCTACACGGATGAGCGGCGCGACAACTTCGACATCTTTGTGCCGCACTGGCTGGCCAAGTACAACAAGCACATCTTCGGTGCCCTCTATGTCGCGGGTGTCACCTTCGCCCTTGTGCAGTGGATGCGAACCTCGCCTTAGCCTTGGTCACGACGTCGTCTTGCATGACCTGAGGGACGACGATTCTCCCGGACGCGATGTACCGCATCGCCCGCCCTGCTTCATGACAAGACGATGACAATCGGCCGCTTTGCGTTGAATAGCGGGAGGCCGCACTTCGCCGCGGCGGGCTGAAGACAATTCTTCGCTGCGATGGCCGCTAAGTGCCCTGGCGCACGTTGATTCGGAGCCCGTCCATGCTAGGGTGCAGCAGCACCCAGACAAACCGAGGAGTCCACCATGCCCACCGTGCACGAGAAGCAGCCCGATCAGAGGCGGATCGTTGCATCACTCGCTGCCGAATGCCATGTGCCGATCGGCGAGATGGCGACACTGTACGAACACGAACGGGCGGAACTTGTGTTGGGCGCGCGTATCACGAAGTTCCTTCACATCTTCGCGACTCGCAACGTCCTGGAAGTCCTTCGCATGCGTGGCCTCGACAAGCAAACATCGAGGCTCGCGAAGCCCACCCCGCTCGCCGTGTGACGCTGCTCGGTGCACCGCGCCATCGGCCGTCTCAGGGACCCTCACCGAGGCTCGCCACTTTGACCCGCAGACAATTTGTCCTGGGCACCACCGCTTGCGGTGCCCTCGTATTGCCGTTGGCGGCATGCTCTTCAAACACCGGGGAACAAGATGCCGCTCGCGCCCTGCGGCGACCCTTTGCCGGCGACGCAGGAGATCGCGGCCTGCTGATGCGAGAACTGGTGCGCTACGCCACCCTGGCGCCCTCGAGCCACAACACGCAGTGCTGGACTTTCCACCTGCAGGATCGGGGCATCGTGATTGCACCCGATCTGTCGCGGCGCTGCCCGATCGTTGACCCCGACGAGCACCATCTCTTCGTCTCGCTTGGCTGCGCCACCGAAAACCTGGCGCATGCCGCAATCGCCAACGGCCTCCAGGCCGATGTCCGTTTCGACCCGACCGGCGCGGGTGCCGTTGCCGTGGGATTGGAGGCGACACATGCATCGTCCTCCGCGCTGTTTCAGGCCATCACCGAACGACAGTGCACCCGTGGCGAGTACGACGGCACGCAAATCTCGACCGACGAACTTCGCCTGCTGGAACGGGCGGGGTCCGGCAACGGCGTGCGCGTGATGCTGCTGACCGAGCGCGCAGCCATGGAGAAGGTGCTGGAGTACGTGGTGGCCGCGAATACGGCGCAGATGAACGATCCTGCGTTCGTCGAGGAACTGAAGGCCTGGATTCGCTTCGGCTCGGATGAGGCGGCGCGCACGGGGGACGGCCTGTTTGCCGGCGCGACCGGCAATCCGGCCCTGCCGCGCTGGCTGGGCAGCCGGATGATGGGCCTGTTCTACACGCCGAAGTCGGAGAACGAGCGCTACGCCAGGCAGATCCGCAACTCGGCCGGTATCGCCGTGTTTGCCTCTGACGCCAACGACAAGGCGCACTGGGTCGAGGCGGGCCGATGCTACGAGCGCTTCGCACTGCAGGCCACGGCGCTCGGCATTCGCAATGCGTTCCTCAATCAGCCCGTCGAGGTCGGTTCGATCCGTCCCCAGTTTGCTGCCGCACTCGGTCTCGGCAGCCGGCGGCCGGATCTGGTCGTGCGCTTCGGGCGCGGGCCCACGATGCCGCTGTCCATGAGGCGGCCGGTCCAGGCCGTGTTGACTTGAACCCGCAACCCCCGATGGCTGCGGCGATGACGTGGATCACCTGGGCGCTGCTGGTGCTGGGCGCGCTCGCGGTCGCATTGACTGGGCTCGCCGCACTGGGGGCGTCGCGTTGGGCTGCGGCAACGCACGAACTGCTGGGACAGTTGGAGACTACCCGGCGTCCAGCACCCGCGGCGCGCTACGACTCACGTGAGCTCGAAGGGCTGCCGGCGCCTGTGCAACGCTACTTCCGCGCCGTGCTGAGGGACGGCCAGCCCATTGTCACGGGCGTGATCGTGCGACACACGGGCACGTTCAACGTGAACGCACTCGGAACCCGCGAACGGTGGATGCCCTTCACTTCAGAGCAGCACGTGCTGACAAATCGACCAGGCTTTGTCTGGAACGCGCGCATGGTGCTTGTACCTGGCATCGCCGTACTCGTGCACGACGCCTATGCGGCCGGTGTCGGCACCGTGCATCCCGCGGTGCTGGGCCTGTTCTCACTGGCGCATCAGCACGGCAGCGGCGACATCGCCCGCGGTGAGCTGATGCGCTACATGATGGAAGCAGCCTGGTATCCGACCGCCCTGCTGCCGAGCCAGGGGACGAAGTGGGTTGCGATCGATGACGTCTCGGCGCATGCCACCATGGAGGACGGCGGCATCAGCATGACGATGCGATTCACCTTCAATGCCGCCGGATTGATCGAGTCGGTCCGTGCCGATGCCCGTGGCGCGCTGGTTGGCGACAAACTGGTGATGATGCCGTGGGAAGGCCGCATGTCGAACTACCAGGAACGCGCGGGTATGCGCGTGCCGCTCACCGGTGAGGCCGCGTGGTTGACACCTGGCGCGCGCAAGCCCTACTGGCGCGGCATGATCGTCTTTTCAACCTACGAGACTGCCGAATCAGGCAGCCCTGTCGGCCGGCGCCAACCATCCATCAACGAGCTTGGTCTGTGACAGCCGACAAGCCTTATGGGCCCGGCATTCTGGGCTCAAGGGCCGTGCGCAAGAACTCGGCGACTGCCGTCGAATAGGCCCCCGGATGAGAGGAGCGAAACATGTGGCCGGTTCTCGGCGGCACCAGGTCCTTGGACCCTGGGATGCCGTTCAGCAGGACTTGTGCAGCCTCCGTGCCAATCAGGCGATCCTCTTCGGGAGTCAGTATCAGCGTGGGTACATTGATGCGGCTGAGTACCTGGCGGTAGTCGGCATTCCGGACCGCTCGAATGCGATTCACGTAGGCCTGGTGAGGTGTTTATCGCACGAAGAACCGGCGGGTTCGGGCCGCGGACCAAGGTATCTCGCCCTCGGCATCGAATCTCGACCTCAGCTTGATTGCATGCATGCGCAGCGTCAGATCACGGTAGAACGGTTCCGGAAAATTGGGCGCCAACCCCGCCAGCAGCTTCAACAGGGGTGAAGTGATGGGGTTCTGTGCGAACCCGCCGGACATGACCAAGGCCTGCAGTCCCGCTGGGCGCCGGACTGCGACAGCCAGTGAGACCACGGCACCGAACGAGTCTCCCGCCAGGACGAAGCCATCGGGGCCACGAACCTCTCGCAGCACCAGGTCGGCCAGACGTTCGAGATCGTCCATCTCATCGGGGAAACTCAACGTGCGCAAGGGCCAGTCCTGAAGGGCTGTCAGCTGATTGAGCTCCCACGGTGCGCCTGCGAAACAAGGGATCATCATCAATGTCGGACGGTTCATGGGTGTGTCTCCAATGTCAGGAATGCGACGCAGGCCCGCGGTCCGATCGTTCATTTTTCGCCCACGCGCAGTTCCATTTGTCGTTCAGTGCTCATCGACGCTGCATGACGCAGGTGCATCCGGCAGCCGCTTGTGATGCACGGGTCCCACCATGACCACGGCCACCACCAGCCAGAGGGCAACAGCAAAGGCCGACTGCCAGACCAGGCCCTGCCCGAACGACGTGGTGGGGTACAGCACGACGAGCCAGCCCGTATAGCTGGCGTGCATCAGCACCGCCAGCATCAGGCTGTGCGTGTTTGCATAGACCCAGGTCATCAATACACGGTAGGCGGTCAGCGCCGCGAGATAGAAGAGCGCGAACTCCAGCAACCAGGCGAAGCCCATCGTGCTGAAGTTCTGGCGGAAGTCGACCAGCACATGCCACAGTGCCCATGCCATGCCGAGAGACAAGCCGGCCACGAACAGCCGCTGCCCCGCCAGTAGACGCGGTGTCGCGAAGCCGGTCCACCCGATTTCCTCGAAGCTGCCTGCCACCAAGCCGATCGCGAACAGTTGCCACTTGAAACTTGGCGCAAAGGCCGGATCGAGAAAGGCCGCCAAGGGGCATAGGACCGCAAGGAACAGCACCGGCATGATCAGCAGCGCAAGCGCGTACCAGCGCGTGCCGACCTGCCAACGTGCCAGGCCCGACCAGAGTCGGAGCAGACCGGGACGACCTTCCAGGCGCGCCGTCATGGCCAAGCCGCTCACGCTCGGGCCCAGCAGCATCGATACGAAGATGAGGCCCGTATCGAGCGGCCGCAGATTTGCCAGATCGAAGCCCGTGCTGCCGAGGACAAGCGCGATACCGCCCCAGCTGATGACATAGGTCAGGCCGAAGTACGCAAGCAGCGGGTGGCGCTGAGGCCAGGATCCGGGCGTCATGGCGTACTCAGGTAGACCACTGTGATCGAGTCGCCACCCACGATTCAAGGCTGCTCATTGGGCAATGTAGTCGGACGACGACAATCTTTCGGTGCG
>DASQFA010000281.1:0-1777 GCA_035633375.1 Rubrivivax sp. | reverse complement strand
GCACGATGTCTTCGTGGCCACCGCGGCCGTGGCCGACTGGCGGCCGGCGGCCTGCAGCACACAAAAGATCAAGAAGGACGGCAGCGGCGCCGTGCCGCAGCTGCCGATGACCGAGAACCCCGATATCCTGGCCGCGGTGGCCAAGCTGCCCCGGCGCCCCTATTGCGTGGGCTTCGCGGCCGAAAGCCACGAGCTGGCCAAACATGCAAGAGACAAGCGTGTGCACAAGGGCGTGCCGCTGATGGTCGGCAACATCGGCCCGGCCACTTTCGGCCGCGACGACAACCGCCTGCTGCTGGTGGACGAACAGGGCGAGCGCGAGCTGCCGCAGGCCAGCAAGCTGAACCTGGCGCGCGCGCTGGTGCGCGAGATCGCCGCACGACTGGGCACCCCCAGGCCATGACCACGATCGAGTTGAAGCTGCTCGACGAGCGCATGGCGCCGCATCTGCCGGCCTACGCCACGCCGGGCAGCGCCGGCCTGGACCTGCGCGCCTGCCTCGATGCGCCGCTGCTCATCGCGCCCGGCCAGGCCACGCTGATCCCCACCGGGCTGGCCATGCACATCGCCGACCCGGGCCTGGCCGCCATGCTGCTGCCGCGCTCGGGCCTGGGCCACAAGCACGGCATCGTGCTCGGCAACCTGGTCGGCCTGATCGACAGCGACTACCAGGGCCCGTTGATGGTGAGTTGCTGGAACCGCGGCACGGAGCCGTTCACCGTGCAGCCGATGGAGCGCATCGCTCAGATGGTGATCGTGCCGGTGGTGCAGGCGAGCTTCAGGCGGGTGCACGAGTTTGCCGAATCCTCGCGAGGCGAGGCCGGCTTCGGCTCGACCGGCAAACACTGATCCGCGCAGCCTGCGGGCCGCGGCGTGATCAGTGGCGGGGCGTGCCCGGCGGTGCGCCGCTCAACACCGTGAAGCCAGCGTCACCCAACGAGCCGGCTTCGATCTCCTGCGCTGTCGCTTCGCGCACGTCACGCACCTCGAGCTGCACGCGCAGCGCCATGCCGGCCAGCGGATGGTTGCCGTCCAGCACCACATGCGACGGATAGATTTCCGTCACCGCGTACAGCACGTCGGCCGGCATGTCGGGCGTGCTGCTGCCGCTGGGCAGGCCTTCGAAGTGCATGCCGGTTTCCAGCTGCTCGGGGAACAGCGCGCGCGACTCGAAGCACACCAGTTCGCTGCGGTACTCGCCGAAGGCATGCTCGGGCTCCAGGTGCAGGTGCGCCTCATGGCCGGCCTGCTGGCCGGCCAGCGCTTCTTCCACCTTGGCCAGCAGGTCCTGTCCGCCGTAGAAGAACTCCACCGGCTCGGCCAGTTCGTCGATGACATTGCCCTGGGCATCGGAAAGCGTCCAGCTCAGGCTGACGACACAAGGTGCGGAAATCTTCATCGCGGCATCATCGCACACGGTTTTTCATGCGCGGGGAGGGCGCAGCCGAAGAAAATGCCGCCATGGATGTGAACCTGCCGCTGCCGCTGCTGGCGGGCCTGTCGCCGGCGCAGTTCATGCGCCGCCATTGGCAGAAGAAGCCCTTGCTGGTGCGTCAGGCCTTGCCGGGCATCGGCGCACCGCTGTCGCGTTCGGCACTGTTTGCGCTGGCCGCCAGCGACGATGTTGAGTCGCGGCTGGTCGTGCGCCGGGCCCAGGCGTGGAGCCTGCGCCAGGGCCCGCTGCAAAGGCGCGCCTTGCCACCGTTGAAGCAGCCCGGCTGGACCCTGCTGGTGCAGGGGCTGGACCTGCACGTGCAGGCCGCGCACGAGCTGTTGT
>DASQFA010000280.1:0-18166 GCA_035633375.1 Rubrivivax sp. | reverse complement strand
CCGCGCTTCCTGCTCGAGTGCGGCATCGGGCCAGCGCATGTGCACGCCGCCCGGCGGCATGACAAAGTCTTCGGGCAGCACGATCTGCACGCGGTCCGGGTCCACCGACACCGAGGACGAGGACTCCACCACTTCCTGGATCGTCTTCATGCCGGCCCAGACGCCGGAAAAGCGGCTCATCGCAAAGGCGTGCAGGCCCAGGTCGAGAATCTCCTGCGCGTTCGACGGGAAGAACACCGGCGTGCCGCAGGCCTTGAAGATGTGGTCGCTCTGGTGCGCGGCGGTGCTGCTCTTGGCCACATGGTCGTCGCCGGCGATGGCGATCACCCCGCCATGCTTCGCCGTGCCGGCCATGTTGGCGTGCTTGAAGACATCCGAGCAGCGGTCGACGCCCGGGCCCTTGCCGTACCAGATGCCGAACACGCCGTCGAACTTCTTGCTCTGTGGGTACAGGTCGAGCATCTGCGTGCCCCACACCGCCGTCGCGCCGAGCTCTTCGTTCACGCCCGGCTGGAACACGATGTGCTGCGCCGCCAGGTGCTTCTTTGCCGCCCACAGCGCCTGGTCGTAGCCGCCGAGCGGGCTGCCGCGATAGCCGCTGATGAAGCCGGCCGTGTTCAGCCCGGCGAGTTCGTCGCGCTTGCGCTGCAGCATCGGCAGGCGCACCAGCGCCTGCACGCCGCTCATGAAGGCGCGGCCGGTGTCGAGGCTGTATTTGTCGTCGAGCGTGACGCTCTCCAGCGCCTTGCGGATCGACTCGGGCAAAGGTGCGTTCATCTCAAGCCTCCGATATGCCAACACGCTCGACACCAACCACAGCCCGTCCGGCTTCGCCGGCCGCGCTGTATTTGTGGCTGCGCCGCAAGCCACTTCGTGGCTTGTCGTCGCGCGTGACGCTTTCCAGCGCCTTGCGGATCGATTCGGGCAACGGGGCGTTCATTCGTCGGGCACTCCAGTTGAAGGCATCGCCAGGCAGTCGGCGTGCCCATCTTGCATTGCATGCCGCAGGCGTGCCCAGGCATGGGGAAATCGGATGCGGGAGTGTAGAAGTTCGGCCGCCGGAAGTCTTTTCTTTGTTTGCCCTGAAGGGCATACTCGCGGCAACGTCATTGCGTGAACATGCCATCTCGAGAAAGAAAAGCGCCCGATCCTGCAAAACCGGGGAAAACCCGCGATCTGGCGGCCGAGCCCGCGGGCGAAAACCACGGTGCCGCGCTGGACCGCTACGACATCGCCATCCTGGGCGAACTGCAGCACGATGCGCGGCTGTCCAATGCCGAGCTCGCCGCGCGCATCGGCCTGTCGGCCGCGCCCACCTGGCGGCGAGTCAAGTGGCTGGAGCAGCTGGGCTACATCACCGGCTACCGCGCCGAGATCGACCGCCGCAAGATCGGCCTGGGCGTGCTGGCCTTCGTGCGCGTGGATGCCGAGCGCAACAACGCTGAAGGCACGCGCGCGCTGGAAGCCGCCATCCGTGCGCTGCCCGAAGTGGTGGCCTGCCACTACATCAGCGGCGCCGGCACCTTCGAGCTGCACGTCATGTGCACCGACCTCGACGCCTATTCGCGCTGGTCGATGGACACGCTGTTCAAGCTGCCGAACGTGAAGGACGTGCACACCAGCTTCTCGCTGGGCGAGGTGAAGGCCGGCGCGGCCTTGCCGCTGGGGCATCTGCAGGCGCGGGCAGCGCAATAGTGCCGTGCGTGGTGCCGGGCTTCTTGTGGCTGCGGCGGCTGCTGTGCCACCATCGGCGCATGACCCCGCCTGATTCAGTCATGCGCCGTGCGGCCTGCCTGGCCGCGTCGTCGTTTTTGCTGGCCACACTGGCGCATGCTGCGCCGCCGCTGCCGGTACGCAACCTGGTGGTCGAGATGCGCATCGTCGAAGACAGCGCCGACACACGCCACGACGCACGCGCCGCCAACACCGTGACCCTCGGCAACACCGGCAGGTCAGACGCGGGCACTGGCGCCAGCGTGCGCAGCAACACGCAGCGACAGGGCATCGATGCCGTGCAAGGTGTGCTGGTGCTGAATGGCGGCCGCGCCGGTCTGCGCCTGTCGCAAGGCATGCCGGTGGACGACATCGAAATCATCTGGACGCCCTGGGGCCCGGGCGCAGCGCTGCGCAGCCGGTGGGTCGAGGTGGTCAACGGCATGGAGGTGGCGCCGCGCTGGCCCGGCGGCCAGGCGCCGGTCACGGTGGATATCTCGGCGCAGCGCGGCACGGGTCTGCCGCAGGGCCACACGCCGGGCACGGCAGCGCAGCTGAGTTTGTTCACCACCGTGCAGGCGCCGCTGGGCGATTGGATCGAGGTGGCCCAGTTGCAGCGCCGGCAGGCGGCCGTGGTCTCGGGCAGCGGCTTCGGCGCCGCCACGTCCTCGCGACAGCGCAGCCTGCAGTTGCGCGTCAGCCTGCCTTGACGCGGCACGCCTTTGCATGCAGGCGCCCCGCCGTGCGCGCGCTGCGCGGCGGCCCGCACGCCACTGGGCACGCGGCTACGGCGCTGCGGATGAGGCCACCCGCGGCCACAGCACCCAGTAGCGCAGCGGCTGCTTCATGCGCCCGGCCTGCGCCTCGGCGGTGTCGCCCCAGCCCCAGAAATAGTCGGCGCGCACCGCGCCGGTGATGGCGCTGCCGGTGTCCTGGGCCAGCACCAGGCGCTGCAGGGCGGTGTTCGACAGCGGCTCGGTGGTGTCGAGCCAGACCAGGCTGCCGTAGGGCACGCTCTGCGGATCGACGGCGATCGAGCGGCCGGGCGTCAGTGCCACGCCTTGCGCACCGCGCGGCCCGATGTCCGGGTCGGGCAGCGGCTCTTCGCGAAAGAAGACGACGCGCGGATTGCTCCACAGCATCTCCTGCACGCGCTTCGGGTTGCGCCGCGCCCAGTCCTTGATGGCCGGCCAGTTGGCGCCGTCGGCGCGCAGTTCGCCCTGGTTGATGAGCCAGCGGCCCACCGAGGCATAAGGCTGGTCGTTGTGCCCGGCAAAGGCCAGGCGCACGATGCTGCTGCGGCCGTCGCTGTCCAGCAGGCGCAAGCGGCCCGAGCCCTGGATCTGCAGCACCAGCGCATCCAGCGGGTCGGCCACATAGGCGATCTCGCGCCCGCGCAGAGCCGCCTGCGCCGCCGGCAGCGTGTCGAGCTGCTGCCGCGTCCAGTAGGGTCTGCGTGCAGCCAAGTCCGCGGGCGGTGCATGCAGCGGCACCTGGAAGGCTGCGCGCCGGCTGCGGCTGGCGTCGATCAGCGGCTCGTAGTAGCCGGTGATCAGGCCCTCGGCATTGCCGTCGAGCGCCTGCACGCGATAGGGCTGCAGCCGATGCATCAGCCAGGCGCGGGTGGCGGCATCGTTGCCCACGCCAGTGCGGCGCAGCTCGGCACACAGCGCGGCCCAGCCCGCAGCCGGGCGTTCGCAGCTGCGTTGCAGGGCCGGCCAGGCGTCGGCGCTGCGGTCCGCCGACCAGCCGGGCAACTGGTCCCAGCCGACCGCGACCCACTGGCTGCGCGGGCGCTGCAAGGCAGGCGCTGCGGCGGCCGGTGCCTGGGCGCTGGGGGTCACAGGTGGCGGGGTGCCGGCCGGCGGCGTGCTGCAGCCGGACAGCACACCTAGAATCGCGCCGGCGAAGATCGCCAAGCCACTCAAGAGATGCCGAGGTTCCCAGATGGGATTGCTGTTGCTGGAAGCCTTGGCCGCGCTGGTGCTGTTGGTGTTCATCGTCTGGTGGATCATGTTCTCGGGCCGGCGCAAGGGTGAGCGGGCTGAGCGCGATGACACCGACCCGCCTGCTTGAGCGCAATCGCAATCATCCGCGTGCCGTCGGCCACAGGAAGCTGGGCAGCCGCTCGCGCACGCGGCGTGCCAGCGCCGCGCCGATGCGCTGCCGGTCCGAGGCGCGCACGCCGCGCGCATTGGCTGCCAGCTTGAAGGCCAGCCAGAAACTCACGCCGATGTTCAGCACGCCCGTGCCGGCGATGCCGGCCACGCACCACCAGAAGGGCGCGGTGTGCAGCAACTCCCAGCCCAACGCGCCGGCGGCGGCAGCCAGCTGCCCGGTGGACAGCGTCACGTGGCGCACGTCCAGCGGCAGGCCGATGAAGGCCATGAGTACCGGCACCACACCCAGCATCATGCCCAGCGAGACGTTGGCCGCCACGCCGCTGATGTGGTGGCGCCACCAGTTCGACCAGCGCCGCGCGCGCGTGGCGCCCAGGCGCGCGACGATGCTCGGGTTGCAGGCGATGGCGCTGTCCAGGCGATGGAACACGAACCAGTTCTCCACCCAGCCGGCGATCAGCGAGCTGGCAAAGAGCAGCACGCCGGTGAAGGCGGCATACAGTGCGGTCGGCCCGAGCAGGGTCAGCGAATGCAACACGTATTCAGCCGATTCGGTGCCCACCAGCGGCTTGCCCATCAGCCACCAGCCCAGCCCCTGCGCGGCCAGCACCAGCGGCGCGCACAGCGCCAGGTTGCCGAAAATGCCGGCGGCCTGCGAGCGCATCAGATGCACCACGTCGTCGACGAAGGCTTCCACCGATGTGTCGCTGCGCAGATCGCCCAGCCGCTGCGCCATCGACGGTGCGGTCATGGCCGGCTGCTTGGTGGCCACGGTCCAGTGCAGCATCATGATCAACAGAAAGCTCAGCGCGTAGTTCGCGCCCGCCCAGACGCCGCTCCAGAAGGCCGTCATGCCCAGCGCCAGCACGCCGAACTTCAGCAGCGTGGTGCCGGCCAATACCGCGCCGCCGCCGGCCGCGCGCCTGAGCATGTCGCGATACTCGTCGCGCGTGCGGGCGATGTAGTGCTCGCCCGTCTCGGTGCTGCGCTCGGCCACCTTGCGCGACAGCTGCGCATAGTGGCGCGCCAGCAGCGCGCGCACGCCGCGGCGCTGTTCCAGCGTGCGCACCAGCGATTGCGTCAGGCGCAGCAGCTCCTGCGCCGGCGTGGGCGAGAGCACGCAGTCGAGCAGCTGCTCGATGCGGCGCACGCGCTTGCGCAGCTGTTCGACCTCGTACACGATGTTCACGGAGATGCCGAACTCCTCCAGGTGATCGGCGATGCTGTCCACTGCCAGGCGGCACTGGTCGAGCAGCACGCGCAGGTAGCTGGCGTCCTGGCGCAGCGTGGCCGATTGCGCATCGCCGGCGCGCAGCGCCTCGCGCAGCCGCTCGGTGCTGGCCGCGAGCTGGAGATAGGGCTCGCTGACCAGTGCCTGCTCGCTCATGCGCTTGCGCAGCGGCGCGGAGAAGCCGGCTGCGCGCACGGCGCTGACCAGGTAGGTCACCGCAACCATCATCTCGTCGCGCCAGGGGTCGGCGCCGTCGCCCACGACTCGGCCCGAACTGCGGCCGATGCGCCACAGGGTGGCTTCGTCCACAGCCTCCAGCCAGAGTGCATCCTCGGGCTTGAAGAGCAACGGGAACAGCTCGGCCAGTTCGCGCGTGTCGGGCGTGGTCGGCAGCATGCGCAGGCGCAGCCGGTCCCAGATCTCGCTGGCCAGCGCCATGCGCGGCCCGAAACCGAAATCGGCGAACAGGCCCACCGTGCGGATGTCCTGCCAGAAGGCATTCAACAGCGCCTCGACCTGGGCGCCGTGCGGCGGGTTCTTGTCCAGCACGTTGAGCAGGTGGCGCAGGCGCAGCACCGGTGCGGGCGTTTGGCCGCTGCCGGCTTCGCCAGCCATCGGCGCGTGGCGCAGCCATTCCATCATGCGCACCATCCACAGGTGCCGCTCCACCCGGCCGGCCTGACTCGTGGCCGCATTCAGCAGCGCGGTCAGATCCCAGGCGCTGTCCCGGCGCCGCGACCGGATCATGTCGCCCCCTGGGCCCTGCGGGCCAACCTTGCAGGCCGCGCCGGGCCGCAGGCCCGCCTCCTCGCCACGCGCAAACCGTCCACCGGACCGTTTGCGTCAAGGCTCAGCCCCCCAGGGGGGAGCGAACAGTCCTGCGGGCGGCCGAGCGGACTGTTCAAACTAGCCCCCTGGGCCCTGCGGGCCATCCCCCCAGGGGGGAGCGAACAGTCCTGCGGGCGGCCGAGCGGACTGTTCAATGCAACGCGCTGGCGCGTGCCAGCATGAATTGCGGGACGGGCGCATCGAAGGCATGCGCGTCCTCGGTCATGCAGAAGAAGGTGCCCTGCATCGTGCCGTGCGGCGTGGCCAGGCGTGTCCAGCTGGTGTATTCGAAGGATTCACCCGGCTTGAGCAGAGGCTGGTGGCCCACCACCGCCAGGCCGCGCACTTCTTCGACATGGCCGGTGGCGTCGGTGACGATCCAGTGCCGCCCCACCAACTGTGCGGCGACATCGCCGCTGTTCTGGATGGTCACGGTGTAGGCAAAGGCGAAGGGGCCGTCGGGCAACTGCGATTGCTCGGGCAGGTATTGCGTCTTGACGCTGCAGGTGAAGCTCGGACGATTCATGCGCCGGCATTGTAGGCAGCCCCCTAGAATCGCGGCACCATTTGCCCTTGCGACCATGAGCACCTACCGCATCGCCCCCAGCCTGTTGTCGGCCGATTTCGCGCGGCTCGGCGAGGAAATGCGCGCCGTCATCGACGCCGGCGCCGACTGGATCCACTTCGACGTGATGGACAACCACTACGTGCCGAACCTGACTTTCGGCCCGATGGTGTGCCAGGCGCTGCGCAAGCATGCGCAGCGCGCCGACGGCAGCAAGGTGCCGATCGACGTGCACCTGATGGTGCAGCCGGTGGACGCGCTGGCGATGGCCTTTGCCGAGGCGGGGGCCGATCTGATCAGCTTCCACCCCGATGCCAGCATCCATGTCGATCGCACGCTGCAGCTGATCCGCGCCGCCGGTTGTCAGGCCGGCGTGGTCTTCAATCCGGGCATGTCCATCGACATGCTGCAATGGGTCATCGACAAGGTCGATCTGGTGCTGCTGATGAGCGTCAACCCCGGCTTCGGCGGGCAGAGCTTCATCGACAGCACGCTTTGCAAGACCGAACTGGTGCGCAGGCTCATCGACAGCAGCGGCCGCGACATTCGCCTCGAGGTGGACGGCGGCATCAAGGTCGACAACATCCGCCGCGTGGCCGATGCAGGTGCCGACACCTTCGTGTCCGGCAGCGCGATCTTCGGCCAGAAGGACTACCGCGCCGTCATCGACGCGATGCGCACCGAGCTCGCCCGCGCACCCTAGAACCGCCACTCGGCCATGCAGCTCGTCACCTGGAACACGCAGTGGTGCCGCGGCCTGGACGGTGTGGTCAGCCCGCAGCGCATCGTGGACAGTGCGCGCGCCCTGGCCGATTTCGACGTGCTGTGCCTGCAGGAGATCGCCCAGGGCTTCGACGGCATGCCCGGAGCACCCGGCGACCAGCCGGCGCAGATCGCGCAGGCGCTGCCCGGCTGGCAGCTGTTCTTCGGCGCGGCGGTGGATGAATTCCGTGCCGACGGCACGCGCCGGCGTTTCGGCAACCTCATCGCCACGCGTTTGCCGGTGCTGCAGGTGCAGCACCACCCCCTGCCCTGGCCGGCCGAGGGCGGCGTGCTCAGCATGCCGCGCATGTGCAGCGAGCTCACGCTGCGCCACCCAACGCTGGGGGCGCTGCGTGTCATGACCACGCACCTCGAGTACTACTCCGCGACGCAGCGCCTGGCGCAGGCCCGCGCGCTGGGTGCGCTGCATGCGCAAGCCAGCGCGCAGGCGGCGGCACCGCCGGCGGGTGACGATGAATGCTCGCCGTTCCAGGCCAAGGTACACACGCCGCACGCCATACTGTGCGGCGACTTCAACCTGCCACCCGACAGCGCCGAGTACGCCGTGTTTGCACAAGCGGGTTGGTACGATGCCTGGCGCGTGTTGCACCCGCACCAGCCGCACGCACCGACTTTCAGGCTCTTCGATCGCAGCGAGGGCCCGCAACCGATGGCCTGCGACTTCGTCTTCGTCAGCCACGGCCTGCTGCCGCACGTGAAGCGCATCCAGGTGGACGGCACCACCCAGGCCAGCGACCATCAACCCGTGGCGCTGCACATCGGTTGACGCAAGGGCCTGGCTGCAGACCCCGGCACGCAAGGCGCGCCTTGCCGGCGGTGTCGTGCGCGACATCGTCGTGTCGCCTAAAGTCTGGCGCAGCGATCGATGCCCGAATCGTGTTCGTGCTCACCCGGCACAGGAGTTCACCGCATGGATGATGCAACCGCCTACGTGCCCCCCAAGGTCTGGGTCTGGGCCCAGGGCAACGGCGGGCGCTTCGCCCACATCAACCGGCCCACGGCCGGGCCGACGCACGACAAGGCGCTGCCGGTGGGCCGCCATCCGATGCAGCTGTATTCGCTGGCCACGCCGAATGGCGTGAAGGTCACGGTGATGCTCGAAGAGCTGCTGGCGCTGGGCCACAGCGGCGCCGAGTACGACGCCTGGCTGATCCGCATCAGCGAGGGCGATCAGTTCGGCAGCGGCTTCGTGGAGGTGAACCCCAACTCCAAGATCCCGGCGCTGCTGGACCGCAGCGGACCGACGCCGATCCGCGTGTTCGAGTCGGGCGCGATCCTGATGCATCTGGCCGAGAAGTTCGGCGCCTTGCTGCCCACCGCGCGCGCGGCGCGGGCCGAATGCCTGTCGTGGCTGTTCTGGCAGATGGGCAGCGCGCCCTACCTGGGCGGCGGCTTCGGCCACTTCTACGCCTACGCGCCGACGAAGATCGAATACGCCATCGACCGTTTTGCGATGGAAGTCAAGCGCCAGCTCGACGTGCTCGACCGGCGCCTGGGCCACAGCGCCTACCTGGCGGGCGACGACTACACCATCGCCGACATCGCCGTGTGGCCCTGGTACGGCGCGCTGGCCAAGGGGCTGCTCTATTCCAGCGGCGAGTTTCTGCAGGTGCAGCAGTACAAGAACGTGCAGCGCTGGACCGAGCAGATCGCCGGGCGTGGGGCCGTCAAGCGTGGCCGCATGGTCAACCGCACCTGGGGCGAGCCGCACAGTCAGTTGCACGAGCGGCACGCGGCCGGCGACTTCGACACCCAGACGCAGGACAAGCTGGCCGCTGCCGGCTGAAGCGGCGCCACCCGGCGCGGACCGCGAGCGCAAGGCGCGCGAGCCCGGGATGCCGCGGAGCCCGGGCTTGTCCATCGGCTTGTCCCGCTATTCGAGTGCTTGAATCGGCCCACGCGGTCTGACGCGGGCGGGACGTGGGTGGCATGGCGCAAGCCCGATCAACGGCGCTGCATCTCCAGCCACAGCAGGTACAGCCCGCTCAGCACCACCACCGCCGCGCCGGCCATCACCAGCAGCCCAGGCACCTGGCCGAAGACCAGCCAGCCCAGCAGCGTCATGTAGATGATCTGCTGGTACAGAAAAGGCCCCAGCGTGGCGGCCGACGCGTAGCGGTGCGCCTGCGCCACCATGAAGTGCCCCAGCCCGCCGCACAGGCCGCACAGCGCGATCAACCCCCAGGGCCGCCAGCCGCCGGGCCACTGCCAGGTGGCCAGCGCCCACGGCGCCAGCAGCAGCGCGGCACCCAGCGCCGACATCAGCTGCAGCGACGCCGCCGACTCGGTGGCCACCATGCGGCGCGTGAGCATATTGAAGGCCGCGTAGAGCAGCGCGTTCAGCACCGCCAGCAGGATGGCCGGGTGGAAGGCCTGGCTGCCCGGGCGGATGACCAGCAGCACGCCCGCGAAGCCGGCCGCGATGGCCAGCCAGCGCCGCGCGTCCAGCCGTTCGCCCAGCCACCAGGCGCTGAACAGCGCGATCAGCAGCGGCACCGAGAACTGGATGGCGCCGGTCTCGGCCAGCTGCAGGTATTGCAGCGCCCAGAAGTTCAGCGCCGTCATCGCCGCCAGAAGCGCCGCGCGCAGCGCCTGCAGCTTCCAGTCGCGCACGCGCACCAGCTCGCGGCCGTAGCGCGGCGCCAGCAGCGCCGAGGCGATCAGCACATGGAAAACGAAGCGCAGCCACACCACCTGCAGCACCGGCAGCGACTGCACCAGCCACTTGGCGCTGGTGTCGAGCACGGCGAAACACAGCGTCGTCAGCGTGACCAGGCCGATGCCGATGCGGCGGTTTTCGGCGTTGTCGAGATGCAGCAATCGAAGGAGCCTGGGGCAGGGTGCGGGCGCGGCGGATTGTAGAAGTGGGTCTTGCGTCCGGGCGGATGGATGCCGATGGGGCGGTGCCACGCCAAAGGGCACCGGCCAGCACGCCGCGCCGTACGATGCCGGGTGGCGTGCAAATTTCGCCGGTCTGTGGCACAAGCTCGGGGCGGGGTACTGAAGGAGCGGACATGCAAGGATCGTGGTGGGGATGGCTGCTGTGCCTGTTGGCCTTGCCCTGGCTCGGCGCATGCGGCAGCCCGTATGCCACGGTGCCGAACGCCGAAGGCCGGCCGGTGATGCTGCTCGGCCATGACCCGGTGGCCTACTTCACGCTGAAGGAGCCGACACGTGGCGACCCAGCGCTGCGTGTCGACCTGCCGCAACGCAGCTACTACTTCGCCAACCGCGAACACATGGCGCTGTTCCAGGCCGACCCGGCGCGCTACGAGCCGCAGTACGGCGGGTTCTGCGCCAGCGGTGCCGCCTTTGCCATCAAGCTGGGCAGCGACCCCACGGCCTGGACCGTGGTCGAAGGGCGCTTGTTCATCTTCGGCGACATTCTGGGCCAGACCGCCTGGGGCGTCGATCCGGCCTGGAACGTGGCGCATGGCGACGAACAATGGCCCGCGATTCGCGACACCGGCTGGCGCGCCGCCTCGCTTTCGGCCTATGCAAACAAGGTGCCGTACTACAAGACCGGCGCGCAGATCAAGGGCGAGTGGCTGGCCAAGCACCCGGGCGGCACCTATCCGAGCTACGACCCGGGCGGCATGATCAGCAACCTGTTCCTCAAGCCGCCGGGCTGGCGTGCGGCCGAAGGTTTTGGCCAGCCGGCACTGGGCTATGCGCGTTGACGCGGGCGCGGGGCGCGCCCTCAGTTCTTCTTCGCCTTGGCCGCGGCCACTTCCTTGGCCAGTTCTTCACCGCTCAGGTAGTGCGGCACGCGAAACACCATGCGCTTGCTGCGTTGCACGAAGCTGTTGCTGCCGGCCACCTCGCCGGCCCAGTACCCATCGGCACGCATCATGTTCAGCGGCACGTCGAGATCCCAGCCGTCGCGGCTGCCCTGGCCGCCGAAGATGTAGAGCTTCCCATCGATCAAACGAAACGAATCCGCATCGCCGCCCCACGGGATGCCATAGGCGATGCCGTTGGCGCAGAAGCCGCCGTACTGCGGCAGGTACTTCTGCGGCGCGGCGTCGAACAGCGCCTTGTGTTCGGCGCTGGCAAAGCGGAAGGTCACGTCCTCGTAGCGGCTCTTGAACTTCGCATCGCCCTGCACGTACTTGCCCTGCGTGAAATAGGCCACCACGTCGGCGCCCTTGAGCATGACGTGGTCGTCGCCCGCATCGGCCACTGCATTCACCGGGGACAGTTTGCCGGACGGGTTCTGCGCCGTCATCGCGGTGCAGCCGCCGAGCAGGGCGACGGCCAGCACGCCCGTGGCGGCGAGACGGGAGATTCGTCGGAAGGGCAATGTCATGGTCAAGGCGCTCCGGTGGCAGGGGTCATGGGTCGGGTCCAGACGCTGGCTTGCGACATCGTCGATGCGCCCGCCGGCTGGTCCAGGTACGGCGCGGGCCAGCCCAGCAGCTTGCTGGCCGCCTCGGCTCGTGCGCGCAGTTGCGCGCGATCGCGCCCGCCGAGGTGCACGATGCCGTAACGGTGGCTGCCGGTCCATTTGAAATCGCGCGCCAGTGAATGGCCGGTCTTCGGAAACATGAACAACAAGCCGTCCGGGCAGTGGTGCTCGAAGGCCCGTTGCTGCGCCGCGCCCGGCGCGGGGGGAACCGGCTGGCCCTCGAAGCTGCGGTACACCAGGCTGGCCGCCGCACCGGCCACGGCCCCGGTGCGCGGCACTGCCAGCGGGTCCTCGCCCTGTGCCAGCGACAGCGCCATCGCATGCGCGTCCAGGCCGAGCACGCGCCGGTACAGATCGGCAAACTGCGAGGCCAGGCGCGGGTTGCATTCGATCACGCTCAAGCGGCCGCTGGCGGCGTCGTGAAAGAACTCGAGGTTAAAAAATCCGTGCCGGTAATCGATGGCCGAGAGAAAGCGCCGCGCCACGTCGAGTGCCTGCGCCTGCACCGCGCTCGGCAGCCGGCTGGGAAACTCCCAGCGCATGAAGGACATCGAGCCGGGGTACATCACCGCATCGACCACACCCAGCGCGTGCACCTGGCCACCCTGCACCCAGCCGTCCAGGTTGAATTGCGCCACGCGCGCTGGCACAGGCTCTTCGAGCAGCATGCGGTGCGCGCTGCCGGCCTGCGGCAGCCGCGCGCGGCAGACGCGCTCGAAGGGCTCGACCAGGCGACGGATGACCCACAGCTCGCGCCGCCCGAAACGTGTGTGGCGCTGCAGTTCGGCGCGGCTGGCGACCTCGCGCGCGAGCACCGAGAACGCCGCCTTGACCGGCTTGACGAACTGCGGGTAGCGCAGCCCATCGGGTATGTCCCCACCATAACAAGACTGGAGATCCTCGAAGCCCAGGTTGGCCTCGGGCGCGGCTTGCTGCAGCACACGCCGCGCATGCAGCTTGTGCTGCGCGGCCAGGATGCTCTCGGGCGTGGCGCCGGGCAGGCCCAGGCGTTCGGCCACCAGCGCTGCGGCCAACGCGCCGAACTGTTCGTGGTGCGACAGCACCGCGCGCCAGCCGGCCCGCCGGCCGCGCCGCGCCTGCCGTTCGGCAAATCGTTCCAGGTCGAAGCCGATCAGCGCCGCGTTGCTGGGGAAAGAAAACAAGTCGAATCCGGCGTGCTCGAAGCGCGCGGTTCCAGCGCTGCTCAGACGATCCAGCGCCTGGCGGTCCCAGTCGTAGGCGAAGAGCCAGCCGGCACGGATTGGCGCCGTCGGTGGCGCAGGCACGACTGCCCGTGCAGGCGCAGCCGCAGCCGCAGACTCGCGCCACAGTCTCATCGTGCAGGCTCCGCCATAGCGGCCGCGCGGCGCAGCCGCTGCCGCGCGAACCAGGCCGTGGCCGCGAGCAGCGCTGCCGCGCCGGCCAGCACCCCGTGGTTCAAGCTGCCGGCCTGCCACATCGCCAGCAGCGACCCGCCGAGCCAGACATAGGGCACGCTGCCCAAGGTCAGGCCGGCCAGGCTGGGCCAGAAAAACGCCGACAGCGACAACCGGCTCACCCCCAGCAGCGGTTTCAGCACCGGGAACGGCACGACAGGCAACAAGCGCAGCCAGAACAAGCCGAATCGGCCGTGGCGGCTGATGGCGGCATCGACGGCCACCAGGCGATGCCCCAGCCGGCGCTGCACGGCCTGGCGCGCCCCATGCCGCGCGGCCAGAAACGAAAGCGTCGCACCCAGGGTGGAGGCCAGGCCCACCAGCAGCGCACCGCCCAAGGTGCCGAAGGCCGAGCCGGCCATCAGCGCCAACGGGCCGCAGCCCGGCAGCGCCAGCGCCGACAGCAGCACGAACAGCAGCATGAAGCCGAACACGAAGGTCACAGGCGCCGGCGTGCGCCAAAGCATCCAGCGCTCGGGCTGCTGCGCCCACCAGCTCTTGTCGAATATCGATTCGTGCCCGCCGAGGGCCCAGCACAAGCCTGCCGACAAGGCCACGAACAGCGCCACTGCGGCCGCGACAAGCAGCGCCGGCGCACGTCGATCGCGGGCCGGGTTCATCGTGTCAACAAGCGCCGCGCGGCGTAGCTCAATGCATCCACCAAGGCCACCAGCAGCAGCATCGCGCCCAGGATGGTGGCCGTCTTGCCCATGTGGAACAAGCCCATGTGGAAGGCCAGCAATTGCCCCAGCCCGCCGGCACCGACCACGCCCAGCACGGCGGCGGCGCGGATGTTGTTCTCCCAGCGATAGAGCGTGTAGCTCATCAGCTGCGGCAGCACCTGCGGCAGCGTGGCATACAGGAACAGCCGGGCCTTGCCCACGCCTTGCGCACGCAGCGCAGCGCCCGGGCCGGGCGGCGCGTTTTCGAGGCTTTCCGCGAACAGCCGGCCGAGCACGCCGGTGGTGTGCATGGCCAGCGCCAGCGTGCCGGCGAAGGGGCCCAGGCCGGCGGCGATGAGCAGCAGCCCGGCCCACACCAGCTCGGGCACGGCGCGCAGCGCATTCAGCAGCAGCCGGGTCGGGGCGCGGGCCCAGGCGGCATCGCCTTGATACAGCCGGCTGGCGGGCAGTGCCAGCAGCAGCCCGGCGCCCGCCGCCAAGGCGGTGCCCAGCGCCGACATGGCCATCGTCTCCCAGGTACCGACCAGCACCTTGCGCAGGAACGCGGGCGAGGTATCGGGCGGGAAGAACTCGGCCAGGAAGCGCCCCATGCTGCGCATCGCGTCCAGCGACAGGAACTGCCCCCACTGCAGGTTCAGCGTCCAGAAGCTGGCCACGACCAAGACGAGCACGGCGGCCGTGAACCAGCAGGCCTTGCAGCGCAAGCTGAACAGCGGTGGCGGCAGCCGGTAGGGCTGGTTCGCTGCAGGCGCCTGGTGCATGTTCATCCCAGCGCCCTGCGCAGCCGGGCGCTGACATGGTCGGCCAGCGCCACCAGCGCCACGAACACGGCCAGCATGGTCAGCACCTCACCGCCGTTGAACATTTTCATCGAGTTGTCGAGCTGCTGGCCCAGGCCGCCGGCGCCGACGAAACCCAGCACCACCGAACTGCGGATGGCGCATTCCCAGCGATAGACGGTGTAGCTCGTCAGCTCGGCCGCGTTCTGCGGCAGCAGGCCATAGAAGAAGGCCTGCAGACGCGAGCTGCCATTGCGCAGCAAGGTTTCGGTGCCGTGCGCTTCGCCGCTTTCCAGGATCTCGCCATACACCTTGCCGAGCATTCCGCCGTAGGTCAGCGCGATCGCCAGCACGCCGGCCGTGGGGCCCAGGCCGACGACGCGCACGAAGACCAGCGCCCACACCAGCTCGGGCACGCTGCGCAGCACGATGAGCCCCCAGCGCAGCACCTGGCGCAGCCAGAACGGGCCGCGCGCCATGCGCCCGGACAGTGCCGAGATCGACAACAAATGCGTGGACAAGAGTGCCAGCGGCCAGGCCAGCACCAGGGCCAAGGTCATGCCCGCGGTGGCGATGGCCACCGTGCGCCAGCTCTCGCGCGCCACCATCGCCAGGAATTCGGCCGAATGCGCCGGCGGCACGAAGCTGGCCAGGAACTGCCCGACGACCTTGCGGTTCGAGGCCTCGAACAGCTGCCAGGGCTTGAACTCGGTGGCCACCAGCAGCGGCCACAGCAGCACCGCGCCGGCGCCGATCCAGAACACGCGGCCCAGCCAGGCCGGGTCGCGGCTGGGCGGCGCACGCAGGCCGGCGGGGTAGGGGGCGGCGCTGTTCATGCCGATGTCGCTGCGGCTCGATGCGGGAGAGTCAAGGCACGACGCGGGAACATTCGATGGCCTGTCGTGCGCTTTAGCGACAATGCATCACCACCGGCGCGGGCACGGCGGCTTCGGGCTCGGTGGGCGCCTGCGGCGCGTCGCCGCGCAACTCGCCCTCGCGCTGGGCGTACAGCCGCTCGAGCCGCTCGCGCGTGACCGCGTCGGCCGGCAGGTCGAACACCATGCGGCCATCGCGCAGGCCGACGATGCGTGGAAAGTGCGCCAGTGCCGCGTCCACCTGGTGCAGCGTGGCCACCAGCGTGACGCCGCGTTCGCGCGCCTGCTGCACCAGCGTGGCCAGCGCCTGGCGCGCGCGCGTCGGGTCCAGCGCCGACAGCGGCTCGTCCACCAGCCACAGCCCGGCCGGCGCAAGCAGGGCGCGGGCCAGGCCGACACGCTGGCGTTCGCCGCCGGACAGGCGATCGACGCGCTCGAAGAGCTTTTCGGCCAGGTCGAAGCGCTCGAGCGCGTCGTGCGCCGCCGGGATGTCCTGCGGATAGAACAACGAGCGCAGGCTGGCCACCAGCCCCATGGCCGGCAGCCGCCCGGCCAGCACGGCGGTGACGACGCGCTGGCGCGGCGGCAGCGGCGGCACCTGCGGCGCCAGGAACAGCCTGCCGCGCAGGCGCTGCAGCTCGCGCCGCGGCAGCGCCCAGGGGTCGTGGCCATCCAGGCGCAGCCGGCCCGATTGCGGCGGCAGCGCGCAGGCCACGACCTGCAACAGCGTGGTCTTGCCGGCGCCCGAGGGCCCGATCACGGCCAGCTGCTCGCCCACGGCCACCTGCAGGTCGAGCGGCTGCAGCGCCGCCGCCGCGCCCGGGCGGGCCGCGGGGTGGCGCGCAGCGACCTGCGACAGTTCGAGCTTCACGCGGCGCGGGCGCGGGCGCTGGCGGCGCGGCTTTAGATCAGCCCGGCACTGCGGCCCGCGGCCTCGATGCCCTTGTAGTTCTCGGGCGAGGTCGGGATGTAGCGCGTGGCGCGATTGAGTTGCAGGATTTCCTTGCCCTCGGGTGTGGACGGGTCCAGGTCGAGCAGGGCCTTTTGCACCTTGTTGCGCAGCTCGGCTGGCATGTCGGCGTTGACCGACCAGTTGTAGTTGTAGAAGGTGGGCGTGGTGAAGAACACGTCCACCTCCTTGGTGTTGACCTTGCCCTCGGCGACGAACTTGCGCCACACGGTGATGTCGAGTGCCGCTGCGTCGACCTTGCCGCTGACGACCGAGGCGATCGTGGCGTCGTGCGCGCCGCTGTAGGCGATGCGCTTGAAATCCTTCTCCGGGTCGATGCCGGCCTGCAGCAGGTTGCTGCGTGGCATCAGGTGGCCCGAGGTGCTGCTCTGCGAGCCGAAGCTGACCTGCTTGCCCTTCATGTCGGCCAGGGTCTTGATGCCCGAATCGGTCTTGGCGATGAACACCGACTGGAACTTGGTGTCCTCCTCGCGCTGCGCGATGGGAATGATCTTGCCGCCCGAGCGCAGTTGCGCCTGCACGTAGGTGAAGCCGCCGAACCAGACCATGTCGACCTTCTTGTTGACCAGCGCTTCCACTGCCGCCGGGTAGTCGCTGACCGGGATGAACTCGACCTTCATGCCGAGCTTCTTCTCCAGATAGCTGGCGATCGGCGTGAACTTGCGCACCTGCTCGGTGGCCGCTTCTTCGGGAATGGTGGTGACGCGGAAGACCTGTTGTGCATGTGCGAAGCCGGCGAAGGCGAGCAAGGCACAGCTCAGCAGGGCGCGGAAGGTACGGGAAGAGGACAGGCTGATCATCGGCAGGTTCTCCAGACAAGGGGTGGCAGGAAGGCCTGAGACTTTAGCGGGTTGTGCTGATCGGCGCCAAGGAGAGCCGGTCGAGCGCTTGGACACCCTTGCCTACGCATGGCGTGGCCACTTCATTCCATCGCGCCGCGTCGTCGGCGTTTGCCTGTTCGGGGCCGGTGGTGTCGGACGCCGGCTGTCTTACAGCGCGCAGCTGCGAAAGCCCGCGGGCACGTCGTTGCGCTGCGCCGGGAAGTAGTTGCGGTAGCGCGGGTGGCGCATGCGCGGCTGGGTCATGAAGGAGGCACCGCGCAACACCGGCCGGCCGTCGAACCAGGGGGCCGAGTAGTCGCGATAGGGGTGGGCCACGAAGCCCGGGTATGGCGCAAAAGGGCTGGCGGTCCATTCCCACACGTCGCCCCAGCGGAACTCGCGCGCACGCGTCAGCGCGGCGCGCTCCCATTCGGCTTCGGTCGGCAGGCGCCGGCCGGCCCAGCGGCACCAGGCCAGGGCTTCGTGCCGGGTCAGATGGCAGGCCGCCAGCTGCGGCTCCAGCTCTACCCAGCGGCCGTGGCGCCATTGCCGCCAAAGCCCGGCCTCGCGCTTCAGGTAGCGTGGCACTTGCGGCCGCTGCTGTGCCAGCCAGTCGCGGCCCGCGCCGTCCCACCAGCGCTCGTCGGCATAGCCGCCGGCTTCGACGAAGGGCAGGAACTCGGCCCAGCGCAGCGCCTGGGCGTCGATGCGGGTCGGCCCGAGCGTGACCTCATGCGCGCCGAGCTCGTTGTCGAAGGCGAAGCCGAGCCCGGGCTCGCTGCCCAGCCGCCAGGGGCCGGCCGGCAGCGCCAGCCCGGCCGACGCCGGCGCGGGCAAGGCGCGTGGCTGCCAGCGCGCATCGTCGATCGGGATGCCCAGGCCCTGCGCCATGTACAGCGCGGCTTCGTGGTGCATGTCTTCGTGCAGCAGGGCCAGGCGAAAGAAGTACAGCGT
>DASQFA010000279.1:0-8029 GCA_035633375.1 Rubrivivax sp. | reverse complement strand
CATGGCAACGGCGTCATCCGCTACATCCTGTGCGAATGCGCCAATGCCGCAAGAATGACCAAGAGCAGCCTGGCGGCCAAGTACCGCAGCCTGATGGTGCGCAAGTCGCACAAGAAGGCCATCGTCGCGGTGGCGCACAAGATGATCCGCTTGATCTACGTGCTGCTCACGCGCAAGCAGGGCTATCTGGATCAACACATCGACTACGCGGCGATGAGTGCGAAGAAAAACGCGCCGCGCTGGATCAAACAACTCAAGCTCATCGGCAAGTGGCCCGCGCCCCGCAGCGCGCCGCCCACCGCCAGCGCTTGACTCGCCGCTGAATTCGAGGGGTCGGGCCCAGCGGCCTTGCCAATCCTGCTGATCGGCGGGAGGATTCAACTCGCCCTCAACGGGTTGGGCTTTCACGGTAACCTGTGACCGACCGGAACCGCTGCATTGCTGTCGCTCAAATCCGCGGGTCGGATGACTGCAATGGACCACATTGCTGTCATCCAATTCGCGAGCGTGAGTGGCAGCTGATGGCCGGCTACGGCCGGCCGCTCGAACGACCTGAAAGACAGCTTTGTGCGGGAGAGCCGTCGCTCATAGGTGAAGGCTGACGGGCGCTGACCGTGTACGGCGGGCCGGCAGCAGTGCGCGGCGATCTGCAGTCCCACGTATAGATCGCGCCGCAGTATTCATCGATCGCTACTTGTCGCGAGCCGTAGATGGCAAGTCCTGTTATCGTTCAGAATGGAGTTGTCCGTTTGGTATGCAACCGTGCGATTGGCGGCCCGCAAACTAGGCTCAGCGCGCCTGCTTCTGCTTGGCTTGGAGTTCGCCGAGCAGGATTTGCAGCGCGCGCCGCTTCTCCGGCATGTAGTCGTGGCCGTCGTAATGCCGAGCCTGGATGCCGCTAAGTCCATGCGACTGCAGATGCCCGCGCACTTCGCGACTTACGCCGTTTGCTGCCAGTAATGTTTCGACGCCTGAGCGAACGCGCTTCAGTTGGAAAGCGGTGATGGCCTCGCCGACAACCTCTTTCGCCCACCCGGACAAGGTCGTCCCGGCGATCGGCTTCTTGCCATCCGTCGAAGACAACACATACTCCCCGAGCCGTAAACAGGCATTCAGCTCGCGTGCCATCTCCGGCAGTAGCGGCACCGTGTGTGATCTCGCGCCTTGGCCCGGGCGCCCCTTCGTATCGAGGATCGTGATGGCGTCAGGCGCCACGTCGCTCCAGCGCAGGCGCGCAAGTTGGTCGATGCGCTGGCCGCCCGTCAATAGGTGCAAGCGAAGACACAGTCCGCGTAGTCCCTCCAAATTGCGGATGAAGCACCAATAGCGACGCAATTCATCTCGACTCAAAGGGAGCTTGTCGGCGAGGTCGTACCGCGGGTCGCGTTTGGTTTGGCCGGCGGGATTGACCGTTACGCTGTAGGCCTTGAAGACCAAGGGGATCGCAGCCGACACTTTTACGTCCAGGGCGCACTGGTAGGCCGCACGGATGTATGAGCGCAGCTTGTTTGCAGTCCGCCCCTTGCCCTGCTCGATCAGCCTGCGCAGCATGTCCAGGACTTGGTCGGTGGTGATATCGGCCGCTGGCATGGTGGCAATCGACGGCCAGGCGCCAACGACATGGAGCCTGAAAATGCCTTGCGCCTCGTTGCTACTGCGCCGACCTTGTTCGCGCAGATGATCGACATAATCTTTCAGCAGGTGCTTTAGCGTCTTGGACGACTTCAGCGCCTGCTCTGCCCTGCGTTGCTCGAAACGTCGCCGCTCGTCGGCCTTCACTTCACGCAGACCGCCGGAAGCGGCTCGTTGTGCGTGCTGTTGCGCGAGGTTCCGGCAGCGCTCGCGCGCCGCGGCCTGGCTGAAGCCGCGCGATGTTTCGTCGAGTTTCTTCGGCGGCGCGGAAGGGTCGTACGCGCCCACAGGCTCGCGGTAGGTTTGCCCTTCGTGCGAGTAGCGCCAGTAGAACTGCACGCCACCTGATGCGAGGCGTCGCGCCTGCAGTGAACCGCCGCGGTCCAGCTTTTCGAGCGTCACGAATGCGCCGACCGGTACCGAACGCGTGCGCCCGGCCAGCGACGAAGACACCGATTTCGACTCTGCCATGCTCTAGTCCTCAGGTCATCCTGGTGCCAGTCTGGTGCCAGTTTTGACCGGGATGCTATCGGATTGCCTGAGACTAGTGAAGCCGTAAGTAATTGATTTACATGGATATGTGGCGCCTCAGCACATCCCAAGAAATCCCATTATTGAGGACTCATAATCCTTTGGTCGCTGGTTCGAGCCCAGCACGGCCTACCAAATTTCTTCAACGCTGCCAAGTAGCGTAAAGCCAAAGCAATCTCCGAGAGATCGGTCGCGTGGCGTCTGGGTGGGAGCCATGTCTGGCCAACACCGACCACGATGCGATACTTGATTTGAGGGGGCAAGCCTAACGCTGCCCATCCACAGACGAAGGAGATCTGACATGGACCTCGGACTCAAGGGCAAGCGGGCACTCATTACCGGCGGCAGCAAGGGAATCGGCCGTGCCATCGCGGAAGCCTTCGCCGCCGAAGGGGCGAGCGTCTCGATCTGCGCGCGCAATGCCGACGAGGTTGCCGCGACGGTTGCCGCGTTGCAGGCCAAGGGCGTCAAGGCCTTCGGGCGCGCACTGGATGTGGCCGACGCGCCGGCGTTGGCTGAATGGATCTCGGCGAGCGCCGCCGAGTTGGGCGGCATCGACGCGCTGGTCTGCAATGTCAGTGCGCTGGCTGTCGGCGACTCGGCCGAAACGTGGGAGAAGACTTTTCGCGTCGACATGATGCACAGCGTCAATGCTGTGGCGGCAGCACTGCCGTTCCTGGAAAAGTCGACGTCCGGCTCGATCGTGCTGATATCGAGCGTCTCCGGCTTCGAGGTGGATTTCGCCGCCGGCTCCTACGGCGCGTTCAAGGCTGCGCTAATCCACTACGCCAAGGGGTTGAGCCGATCTCTCGTGGCTAAGGGCATCCGCGTGAACTGTGTGTCGCCAGGAAATACCTACTTCGATGGCGGCATCTGGCAGACGATCGAGAAAAACGTACCGGATCTGTTTGCTTCAACGCTCAAAGTCAACCCGACCGGAAAGTTCGGAACCCCTGCCGAGGTGGCAAGCGGTGTCGTGTTCATCTCGAGCCCGATGGCCAGCCGCATCTCAGGCACCAACCTGGTGATCGACGGGGCCTTGACGGTCGCGGTGTAGGAGATCGATCCATGAGCGCGCATGCACACAACCACCACACCATCCACCGGGAGCACATCCACCACGGCTGGAACAACGCGTTCGCTCTGCGCCTGAAGGTCGCGCCGGGTGAGACGGTGCACTTCGAAACCGTCGACGCCTCGTCCGGCCAGCTGACGCATACCTCGACTGCGGCCGATCTTGAGAAGCTAGACCTTGCGCGCGTCAATCCTGTGACCGGACCGGTCTACATCGACGGCGCGAAGCCGGGCGACGCGCTGAAGATCACCGTTCTGTCGTTCCGCCCGTCGGGCTGGGGCTGGACTGGCAACATCCCCGGCTTTGGCTTGCTCACCGACCAGTTCCCGGACGCGAAGCTGCACCACTGGAACTACGATTCCGGCCTCATGCCCGCGATGTACGGCCCCGGCGGACGCGTGCCGCTGCGGCCGATGTGCGGAACGATCGGTGTCGCGCCCGCCGAGCCCGGCCTGCACAGCATCATCCCGCCGCGCAACGTGGGCGGCAACATGGACGTGCGCGACATCACGGAAGGCGTCGAGCTCTATCTGCCGATCGAGGTCGATGGGGCGATCTTCTCCGTTGGCGACACGCATGCGGCACAGGGGGACGGCGAGGTGTGCGGCACGGCGATCGAGACTGCGATCGATGTGGCCCTCAAATTCGAACTGGTCAAAGGCGCCCATCTGCGCTCGCCACGCTACGTCACGCCAGGTCCGGTGACGAACCATTTCGACAAGAAGGGCTACGAGGTGACGACCGGCATCGGGCCCGATCTGATGGTGTGCGCCCGCACGGCGGTGTCGGAGATGGTCGAACTGTTGAGCCGGCGCTTTGGCTATTCGCCCATCGACGCCTACATGCTTTGCAGTGTGTGCGCGGATCTGCGCATCAGTTCGATCGTCGACGTGCCGAACTGGGTGGTGTCGTTCTACTTTCCGAGAGTGGTCCTCGAGTAGCCATTTCTGGGCTGAAAGTCGGCACCGCGATTCAAGCAGTGCTGGCGATCATGTGCAGCGTCGCCGGCGTCGGTGGCGACGCCTCGGCCGCGTCGCAGGTGGAGCGTCAGATGGAGGGGCCGGCGGCAACGCCGTCGCGAACTGTGACGACATCGCGACGCCGGGCGGGGCCCAACGGCTGGTTGATGCCGCGCTGCCGGCGTTCGGGCGGTTCGACATTCTGATCAACTGCGTCGGCACCCTTCGCGACAAGACCCTCATCAAGATGGTCCCGGCGGACTTCGAGACCGTCGTATGGGTGCACCTGCTCGGATCGGCCTGGTGACCCGGATGACCGAGGACCTGCCGCTGGGTCGCCTGTGGGCCGAAGCCCTGCCGGAACGGATCGCCGCGGGCGTCGCCTTCCTCGCCTCCGAGGCCTGCGAGGTCGACTCGCGCCGGCGCAATCGCGAAGTCTGCGCGCCCACAGCGATCCCGATCTGTCGCCCGGCCTTTATTAAGCAAACGACTGTTTGCTATAGTGGCCCGAACAGCCCTCGCCATGGCCGCCACCCGAAATCCCCATACCGACAGCCGCTTGCCGAAGGTGCTGGACGAAGCCGCACGGCTGTTTCGCACCCGCGGCTTTGAAGGCACCTCGGTGCGCGACATCGCCCGCGCCGTGGGCATGCTGCCCGGTTCGCTGTACTGCCATTTCGAGACCAAGGAAGCACTGCTGGTGGCGGTCTACGTGAAGGGCGTGCAGCAGATCACCGAGTCGGTGTCCGCCGCCGTGGCGCGCGAGACCGACCCGTGGGAACGGCTGGAAGCGGCCTGCGTGGCCCACCTGGAAGCGATCCTGCGCGACGACGACTACGCCCAGGTGGTGGTGCGGGTGCGACCGGCGGATGTGCCGGTGGCCCACGAAAGCCTGATTGCGCTGCGCAACCAATACGAGGCGGTGTTCAACGACCTGATCAAGGAACTGCCGCTCGTGCGCAGCACCGACCGGCGCGTGCTGCGGCTGATGCTGATCGGCGCCATGAATTCGGCCCAGACCTGGTACCGACCGGACGGTCGCTTCCATCCACGCGCCATCGCGCGCAAGTTCATCGGCCTGCTGCGGCAAGGCCAGGAGGTTCCCGCATGAGCATCATTCCGAAAGTCCTGGTCACCAAGATCGGATTCGACGGCCATGACCGAGGCAGCCGCGTCGTCGCGGCCGGCCTGCGCGACGCAGGAATGGAAGTGATCTACACGCCGCCGTGGCAGGAAATCGCCACCGTGGTGAAGCTGGCCGTGGAGGAAGACGTGGACGTCATCGGCATCTCGTCGCTGGCAACCGACCACCTGATCGTGCCCAAGCTGATGGCGGCCCTGCGCGAAGCCGGGCTGGGCGACGCCGGCGTCATCGTCGGCGGCATCGTGCCGGACGGGGAAGAGCAAATGCTGATCCAGGCCGGCGTCGCGCGCGTTTTCCATCCCGGCAGTTCCATGGCCGACATCGCCACCTTCGTGCGCCAACTGGCCGATCAGGTGCGCGCGCGCCGTGTCGCGGCCTGACCCCGATCCAGGAGCAACGAGCATGAACAAGCCCCTCGAGAGCCCATTGCTGTCCAACCCCAACCCCCACAGCGCCTGGGAGCAGGAGTACGCCGCCACCATTGGCACCGACAAGAAGGTCAGCAACCGCTCCGGCGTCGCCATCCAGCCGCTCTATACCGAGCGCGATTGGCCGGCCGCGCAGCGCGCCGGCGACCTGGGCCTGCCGGGGCAGCCGCCCTACACGCGGGGCATCTACGCCACCATGCACCGCGGCCGCACCTGGACCCAGCGCCAGCTGATTGGCCATGGCACGCCCGCCGAGTACAACCAGCGCCTGATGGAGATGCTGGCACAGGGCGCCACCGCGGTGTCGCTGATCCCGTGCAATTCGGTGTTCCGCGGCTACGACATGGACGAGTCGCATATCGAGCTGCTCGGCACCTGCGGCACGGTCGTCAACACCGCCGATCACATGGAACGCGCACTGCAGGGTGTGGACCTGGCGCGCACCTCCTGCGCCATGAACGACCCCTCGCCGTTCACCCTGCTCGCGTTCATGCTGGCCGCGGCGAAACGGCGCGGCACCGATTGGCGCCAGATCAGCGGCACCTCCAACCAGAGCGACTACCTCAGCCACTACGTCGCCAACCACATGTTCTTCCGCATCGCCCTGCCGGGCGCGCGGCGCATCCTGTGCGACCACATCGCGTTCTGCAACCAGCACGTGCCGAAGTGGAACCCGATGTCGGTGGTCGGGCAGCACATGCAGCAGGCCGGGGCCAATCCGGCGGAGGCCGTGGCGTTCACGCTGAGTTCCGCGATCCAGAACGCGCAGGACTGCATCGCCCGCGGCATGGATCCGGACGATTTCCTGCCGCGCTTCACCTTCTTTTTCGACATCTCGGTCAGCTTCTTCGAGGAGATCGCGAAGTTCCGCGCCGCGCGGCGGATCTGGGCGCGCATCACGCGTGCCCTGCTCGGCGCCAAGGACCCGAGGTCGTGGCGCTTCAAGTTCCACGGCCAGACCTCCGGCGTCGACCTCACGCGCCAGCAGCCGCTGAACAACATTTCGCGTGTCACCGTCCAGGCGATGGCCGGCATCCTGGGCGGCCTGCAGTCGCTGCACACGGATGCCTGGGACGAGGCCCTGTCGGTTCCCAGCGCCGACGGCGCGCGCATCGCCGTGGCCACGCAGAACATCCTGCGCGAGGAGGCCCACCTCACCGACGTGATCGATCCGCTGGGCGGCAGCTTCTACATCGAGAAGCTCACCGACGACATGCAAACCGAGATCGAGCGCGTGATGAAGATCGTCGAGGACGCCGGCGGCATGTACAAGGCGGTGGAAAGCGGCCTGGTCCAGCGCATGATCGGCGACTCGGCGCGCATGTTCCAGCACCGCATCGATGCAGGCCAGCAGACCGTCGTGGGCGTCAACGCCTACCAGGTCGAGGAGGACAGCAGCGCACGCCCCATCAATCCGCGGCCGGACCGCGCGGCGATGCAGGCGCACATCGACGCCTTCGCCGCCTTCAAGGCGCAGCGTTCGCAATCAGCGGTGCAAGGCGCGCTCGACGCCTTGGCCCGCGCTGCCGGCGATCTGCGCGACAACGTGTTTCAGCGCGTGGTCGAGGCGGCCGAGGCCGGCTGCACGCATGGCGAGATCTGCCACACGCTGCGCCGCGAGATGGGCTTCGGCCACGTGCAGGCGATCGTGTGAAGCGCGACCCCTCGTGAAGCAAGCCGGCTGGGTGCACGACGTGCTGGCAGGCCGGCGCGGCGCGATCTCCCGCGTGCTGAGCCAGATCGAGCGCGGCGAGCGCGCGCCCGCCAGCGTGGCGTCGATGCTGGCGCCGCACCTGGGCCGCGCCCACGTGCTCGGCATCACGGGGGCGCCCGGCGCCGGCAAATCGACCCTGGTGCACGCGCTGCTCGGCGAACTGCTGGCACGCGGCCAGCGCGTGGCCGTGGTGGCGGTGGATCCGTCGAGCCCGATCACCGGCGGCGCCGTGCTCGGCGATCGGGTCCGCATGGGGGAGCACGGCGCCCATGCCGACGTCTTCATCCGCTCGATGGCGTCGCGCGGTCACTTGGGCGGGCTCGCGCGCACGACGGCTGCCATGATCGACGTGCTGGATGCCGCGGGCTTCGACACCGTCATCGTCGAGACCGTCGGCGCGGGGCAGTCGGAAGTCGAGATCACGCTGGTCGCGGACACGCGCCTGGTGGCCTGCCCGCCGGGGCTGGGCGACAACGTGCAGGCGCTCAAGGCCGGCATCCTGGAAATCGCCGACGTGCTGGTGGTGACCAAGTCCGACCTGCCCGG
>DASQFA010000278.1:0-5011 GCA_035633375.1 Rubrivivax sp. | reverse complement strand
AGATCGTCGTGCTCGAGCAGGGGCGGGTGGTCGAGCGCGGCGCGCATGCCGAGTTGCTTGCACTCGGTGGGCGCTATGCCGAGATGTGGCGGCTGCAGCAAAGCGGCGAGCCCGACGCGCTGCCCTGACGCCGCTGGGCGGGTGCGACAATTCTTCATGCAAACGACGTTGTCGCTGACCCGCCCCGACGACTGGCACCTGCACCTGCGCGACGGCGAGGCGCTGCGCGCGGTGCTGCCGCACACGGCGCGCCAGTTCGCCCGCGCCATCGTCATGCCCAATCTGAAGCCGCCGGTGACCACTGCCGCCATGGCTGTGGCCTACCGGCAGCGCATCCTCGACGCACTGCCCGAAGGCGCGGCTTTCGAGCCGTTGATGACGCTGTACCTCACCCAGCGTAGCACGCCGGACGAGATCCGCCGTGCGCGCGAGGCGGGCGTGGTGGCCGTCAAGCTTTACCCTGCCGGTGCGACGACGAACAGCGACGCCGGCGTGACCGACATCCGCAAGACCTACGCCACGCTGGAGGAGATGCAGCGTGAAGGCCTGCTGCTGCTGGTGCACGGCGAGGTCACCGACGCCGACATCGACCTGTTCGACCGCGAGGCCGTGTTCATCGATCGGGTGCTGCAGCCGCTGCAACGCGACTTTCCCGGTTTGAAGATCGTGTTCGAGCACATCACCACGCGCGAGGCGGCGCAGTACGTGGCCGGATCCGGGCCCAACCTGGCGGCGACGATCACCGCACACCACCTGCTGTTCAACCGCAATGCCCTCTTCCTGGGCGGCCTGCGGCCGCACTATTACTGCCTGCCGGTGCTCAAGCGCGAAGTGCACCGCCTGGCGCTTGTGGCCGCCGCCACCTCCGGCTCGGCAAAGTTCTTTCTCGGCACCGACAGCGCGCCGCATGCGGCGCAGCTGAAGGAGCATGCCGCCGCCTGCGCCGGCTGCTACACCGCGCTGTCGGCGCTGGAGCTTTATGCACAGGCCTTCGAAGCGGCGGGAGCACTGGACAAGCTGGAAGGCTTTGCATCGTTTCACGGCGCCGATTTCTACGGCCTGCCGCGCAACACCGCCCGCATCGCGCTGCGCAGGCAACCCTGGACGCTGCCCGAGACGCTGCCCTTTGGCGCGCTGCAGCTCAAGCCGCTGTGTGGCGGCGAAATCCTGTCCTGGCAGTTCGTCGAAGAGGCCCACCCATGATCGAAAAGCAACCCCGTATCGCCCTGCTCATCGACGCCGACAATTCGCCGGCGAGCAAGATCGACGTCATCCTGGCCGAGCTGGCCAAGGTGGGCGTGACCAACATCCGCCGTGCCTATGGCAACTGGAAGAAGGACGGGCTGAGGGGCTGGGAGGCGGTGCTGCACGAATACGCCATCCGCCCGGTGCAGCAGTTCGACTACAGCAAGGGCAAGAACGCCACCGACATGGGCATGATCATCGAGGCCATGGACCTGCTCTACACCGACCAGCCCGACGCCTACGGCATCGTCACCTCGGACAGCGACTTCACGCCGCTGGTGATGCACCTCAAGGCCAAGGGCGCGCAGGTCTTCGGCTTCGGTGCGAAGAAGACGCCGATGCCTTTCGTCAACGCCTGCTCGCGCTTCCTCTACCTGGAGAACCTGGGCCAGGCGGGCGTGGGCGAGGAGGCCGACAAGGCAGCCCGTGGCAGCAAACGTGGGCGCGGCTCGCGGGGCGGCGCAAAGGCTGGCGCCGCCGTCGAGATGGCGGGCGAGCCGGCCGCCGAGGCCGCGCCGATACGTCAGGACACTGCCGCGCTGAAGCAGGATGCGCGGCTGGTATCGTTGCTGCGCAATGCGGTGGAATCGGCCGCGGGCGAGGACGGCTGGTCTGCGCTGGGCTCGGTGGGCCAGCAGATCGGCAACCAGGCGTCGTTCGACCCGCGCAACTATGGCTACCGCAAGCTGATCGACCTGATCGAAGCCACGCAGTTGTTCGACCTGGACCGTCGCGGCACGCAATTCGTGCTGCGCGACAAGCGGCTGGCCAAGGCAGCCGCCGCCTGAATCGGCCGCCAAAGACCTTGGACTGTCGGGCAGTATTCGCCTTCGGCCTTTAATTCGGCCGCACAGTCCCCATCATCGATCTGCCCGCAACTACCGGCACCGCCATGAAAAGAATCGCACTCTTCCTGATCACCAACCTCGCCGTGATGGTGGTGCTGGGCATCGTCATCAACGTGCTCGGGTTGAACCGTTTCATCGACGAAAACGGCCTCAGCCTCACTGGCCTGCTCGGTTTCTCGCTGGTCGTCGGTTTCGGCGGCGCCATTATCTCGCTGCTGATGAGCAAGTGGATCGCCAAGCGCAGCACCGGCGCACAGATCATCAACGATTCCACCGATGCGACGCATGCCTGGATCGTCGAGACCGTGCGCCGTTTTGCCGACAAGGCGGGCATCGGCATGCCTGAAGTGGGCATCTACGAGGGTGCGCCCAACGCCTTTGCCACCGGCGCGTTCAAGAACTCGGCGCTGGTGGCGGTGTCCACCGGCTTGCTGCAGTCGATGACGCGCGAGGAGGTCGAGGCCGTGATCGGCCACGAAGTCGCGCACGTGGCCAACGGCGACATGGTGACGATGACGCTGATCCAGGGCGTGATGAACACCTTCGTGGTCTTCATCTCGCGCCTGGTCGGGTTCTTCGTCGACCGCGTGATCCTGAAGAACGAGCGCGGCGGTGTCGGTCCCGGCTACTTCATCACCACCATCGTCATGGACATCCTGCTCGGTTTCGTGGCAGCAATGATCGTGGCCTGGTTTTCGCGCCAGCGCGAGTTCCGCGCCGACGCTGGCGCGTCGCAATTGATGGGCCGCAAGCAGCCGATGATCAATGCGCTCGCCCGACTCGGCGGGCTCGACCCTGGCGAGATGCCGAAGACACTTCAGACCATGGGCATCAGCTCGCGGCCCAGCGGCATGATGGCGCTGTTCTCCAGCCACCCGCCGATGGAAGAGCGCATCGCGCGCCTTCAGCAAGCTGCCTGATCGAGCGACCGCTGCGGAACCGGCTTTGCCGGGCCGCGGGCGGTGCCCCGCGCCATGCAGGGCGCTGGTCCCTCGACAACAGCCACTCGCGAGCGCGCGGGTTCTCGCTGGACGCGGCCTCGCCCCCCTTGTGGGGACGGGAAAAAGGCGTTGCGGGGGCGGGTCAGTTCGGAAGAAAACCTTCGATGGACAGGTAACGCTCGCCAGTGTCGTAGTTGAAGCCGAGCACGCGCGCGCCTGTGGCCAGCTCGGGCAGCTTCTGCGCGATGGCCGCCAGCGTGGCGCCGCTGGAGATGCCCACCAGCATGCCCTCTTCGCGCGCACAGCGGCGCGCCATCTCGCGCGCGGCTTCCGCGTCCACCTGGATCACGCCGTCGAGCACGGCGGTGTGCAGGTTCCTCGGGATGAAACCGGCGCCGATGCCCTGGATAGGGTGCGGCGAAGGCGCCCCGCCGCTGATCACCGGTGAGGCCGCAGGCTCCACCGCAAACACCTTCAGCTTCGGCCATTTGACCTTCAGCGCCTGCGCGCAGCCGGTAAGATGCCCGCCGGTACCCACGCCGGTGATGAGTGCGTCCAGCCCATCGGGAAAATCGGCCAGGATTTCCAGTGCGGTGGTGCGCACGTGCACCTCGATGTTGGCCGGGTTCTCGAACTGCTGCGGCATCCAGGCGCCCGGAGTGGCGGCCACCAGCTCCTCGGCGCGGGCGATCGAGCCCTTCATGCCCTTTTCGCGCGGCGTCAGCTCGAAGGTGGCGCCGTAGGCCAGCATCAGGCGGCGGCGCTCGATGCTCATGCTGTCGGGCATGACCAGCAACAGCTTGTAGCCCTTGACGGCCGCCACCATCGCCAGGCCGATGCCGGTGTTGCCCGAAGTGGGCTCGATGATGGTGCCGCCCGGCTCGAGCTGGCCGCGCGCCTCGGCATCCTCCACCATCGACAGCGCGATGCGGTCCTTGATCGAGCCGCCAGGGTTAGCGCGCTCGGACTTGATCCACACCTCGGCTGAGCCGGGCAAACCTGCGAACAGCCGGTTGATGCGGATGTGCGGCGTGTCGCCGATGGTCGCCAGAATGTTCGTTGCCTTCATCGTCGTTCCCTCCGTTCTTGTTCAGGCACGATAATCGCACAGTGAAGCAAGCCAGACCGCCGCTGGTGCAATCGCCGAAAGGCCGCACTGGAGGAAGGTCCGGACTGCACAGGGCGGCGTAGCAGCTAACGGCTGCCCACCGTGAGGTGAGGATCAGAGCAACAGAGACGAGTCGGGCCGGCCCCGCCTTGGGTGGTCTGCGAGGCGCTGGCGCAAGCCGGCGACCGGTCGGCTTGGCCGACCGGCCAGGGCGAAAGCCCGGGACCGAGCAGCACCCGGGGCGGCAAAGCCGCTCCGGGTGAAACGGGCAATCTCTACGCGCAGCAACACCAAATAGGCACACGATGATCCGGCCCGGGGAGTGTGCGGGTAGGTGGCACCGAGCCGTGCAGCGATGCACGGCCCAGATGAATGGCGGTCACGGCGGGCATTTCGCAAGAGATGCCGGCCGCACAGAATCCGGCCTATCGGCTTGCTTCACATCTTTCAGGCTCCATCTGCCAAAGGTGTGGCTACGGCGTGCAGCGGCGGCTGCACCGGGGCCAGCGTCACGGCCGCGTCGGTGTACAGGATGACCAGCCGGGTCAGCTCGATCAGCTGGGCCTCATCGAAGGTCCGGACTGGTCTTTGATCGGCCCACGAAAGTCGGCAAACGGCGCATAGCGGCCGGACGTGAACAGCCTTCACCGCAGAGCAATCCAGGCTCGTGGCCGGGCCGGGTGTTGGCGAAGGAACCGAACTCTTGGTTATATGACCGACGTTCGATATTTTGTTCCTTGAGAGCATCCCATGGCCCTGGCGGTCCCCGGCGTTCGCGGAGAAACGGTCTTGCGTTACAAGGTGAACGGCAGCGCCGAGATGGCCGAAAAAGCATTGGTGCGAGCATCGCTGCGGTTACAGCCGCTGTG
>DASQFA010000277.1:0-2113 GCA_035633375.1 Rubrivivax sp. | reverse complement strand
GTTATGGACCATCCTGCTGGTGCAGAACCTGCTGCCCACGCTGTTGCTGGCCGGTCCGGCAGCGCTGCGCTGGCAGCCGATGGCCGCAGCCGACGTCGCGCCAGTGCTGCTGATCGGCCTGCTGGCCACGGGCGGGCTGATGTGCATCACCTGGGCCTTCACCCACGTGGAAGCCAGCCGCGCCGCGCCGCTGGAATACACCGGGCTGGTCTGGGCGGCGGGCCTGGGATGGCTGCTCTTCGGCGAGCTGCCCACCGCGTGGAGCCTGGGTTCGGCGGCGCTGATCGTTGCGGGCTCGCTGCTGCTGCTGCTGCGTCGTTGAGGCTGCCGCCCGCCGTCGGCAGCATGCGCTAACCCGGTCACGCTATGCTCCGTGCCCAAATGACGCACCCACCCACCCAACCCAACCCCTGGCTCGAACTGTTCGTCACCATCGCCATCCCGGCGCTCGTGCTGATGCAGTTGAGCAGCGCCAGCCGCCTGGGGCCGGCCGGCGCCTTGCTGCTGGCGCTGGCCTTTCCGCTGGCCTATGGCGGCTGGCAGCTGCTGCGCCAGCGCAAGCTCAACCTGATGGCCAGCATCGGTGTGGTCAGCACCTTGCTCACCGGCGGCATCGGGCTGCTGGCGCTGGACGCGCAATGGCTGGCCGTCAAGGAGGCCGCGGTGCCCGGCGCCATCGGCCTGGCGGTGCTGATTTCGGCACGCACGCGCTACCCGCTGGTGCGCGTGCTGGTGTTCAACCGCGCGCTGTTCGATGTCGACCGGGTGCAGCAGGCGCTGCGCTCGCGCGGCACCGAGGCGGCGTTCGAAAACCGTCTGCAGACCGGCACGGTGATGCTGGCCGGCACCTTCCTGTTCTCTTCGGTGGCCAACTATCTGCTGGCGCGCTGGGTCGTCACCAGCCCCGCCGGCACCGAAGCCTTCAATGCCGAACTGGGCCGCATGACGCTGCTCAGCTACCCGGTGATCGCCATTCCGTCGATGCTGATGATGGTGGGGGTGCTGTACTACCTGGCCCGCGGCGCGCACCGGCTTACCGGGCTGGAGCTGGAGCAGATGCTCAGGCAGGCCGCGCCCAGGAGCTGAAGGATGCGCGGGCCGCCGCCGGCAGCGAAAGCCGCGCCGGCAGGCAAGAATGCGGGCCATGCCCAACCATCCACAGCGTGTCTGGCCCTTGCAGGGTGCCGCCAATTTCCGTGACCTGGGTGGTTACCCCGGCCACGGCGGTCGGCTGGTGCGCTGGCGGCGCTTGTTCCGATCCGACCACCTGGGTGGCCTAACCGAGGACGACAAGTCGCTCCTGGCCGGTCTGGGCCTGGCCAAGACCTTCGATTTCCGCGGCCAGGCCGAGCGCGCGGCGGTGCAATACCACCTGCCCGGCGTGACGCAGCATTCGCTGGCCATCGAGCCGACGGTGGTGCAGCGCATGCACGACGTTGAGTCCGCGGGCCAGGGCCTGACGCCCGCGCGCGCGGCCGAGCTGATGACCGAGCTGTATCGCGCGCTTGTCAACGAGCAGGCGCACCGCTTTGCCGAGCTGTTCGAGCACCTGCTCACGGCTGATGCGCCGCTGGTGTTCCACTGCACCGCGGGCAAGGACCGCACCGGTCTTGCCGCAGCGTTGATCCTGCTGGCGCTGGGCGTGCCGCGCGACGTGGTGCTGCAGGACTATCTGCTCACCAACCGCGTCTTCAGGCAGCCGCCCGCCGCGCAGGGCGGGCTGTCGGCCGAGGTGCTGGCCGTGTTGTGGCGCGTGCAGCCGGCCTTTCTGGACGCGGCGCTGAGCGTGGTGGACACTGACCATGGCGGTGTGGCGCTTTATCTGCAGCGGCGCCTGGGGCTGGGCCCGGCAGCGTTGCACTCGCTGGCCGAGCGCTATCTGCAGCCGGCCTGAGGCATGGGTGCAGAGCCCGGTGCCACGACGCAAGATCTCGTCGTCGCGCCGGGGATAGACGCCGCGCAAGCCGGCAGTTTCGGTCGGGTTCGCCGTTTCCTGGCCGAGAACGCGCTTTCGCGTGGCAGGTCGGGACCCGAGGTGCCGCAAGAGTGTTCCCGCCCGAGTGCGCCTTCACGGCCGATGCCGGCCGGGTCAAGGTGCGCTAGCGACGCTAGC
>DASQFA010000276.1:0-10230 GCA_035633375.1 Rubrivivax sp. | reverse complement strand
GACTGGGAGAACGGCACCGAAGGCGACGATTTCGACGGCATCCGCGAAACCCCCGGTGCCGCCGGCAGCAGCGCCGGCGATGAAGACGGCAGCGGCGATTTCGAACGCGGCGGTGGCAGCATCTCGCTGCAGGAGCACCTGCGCGCACAGATGGCCGGCATGCGCCTGACGGGGCAGGACCGCGCGGCGCTGGAGGTGCTGATCGAATCGCTCAATGCCGACGGCTACCTGGCCGATGCGCTGGAGGACATCGCCGCGCGCCTGGCCGAGATGTTGAGCCTGCCGAGCGATGACGAAGACGCGCGCGACGAGCTGATGGATCGGCTGCAATGCGCGTTGAAATGGCTGCACAGCATGGAGCCCAGCGGCGTCGGCGCGCGCTCGCTCGGCGAATGCCTGAGCCTGCAGTTGCTCGCCGGCCCGCGCTGCAAAGCCCAGGCCATCGCCGTGCTCATCTGCCAGCGCCACCTGGAGCTGCTGGCCAAGCGCGACTTCAGGCGCCTGGCCAGCGCCACCGGTGCCGACGAGGAACTGGTGCGCGCGGCGCAGGCGCTGATCGTGCAGTGCGAGCCCAAGCCCGGCCGGGCGTTCGAGAACACCGAAACCTATGCCGTCGTGCCCGATGTCATCGTGCGCCGTTCGGGGCGCGGGCTGAAGGTCGCGCTGAACCCGGATGTCATGCCCAAGCTGCGCATCAACGACCTGTATGCGCAGGCGGTGCGCGGCGCGCGCGGCGCGGCCGGGAACCATGCCTCCTTGAGCGCGCGGCTGCAGGAGGCGCGCTGGTTCATGAAGAACATCCAGCAGCGCTTCGACACCATCTTGCGCGTCTCCAGCGCCATCGTCGAGCGGCAAAAGAGCTTCTTCACGCACGGCGAGATCGCCATGAAGCCGCTGGTGCTGCGCGAGATCGCCGACGAGCTGGGCCTGCATGAATCCACCATTTCGCGCGTCACCACGGCCAAGTACCTGGCCTCGCCGATGGGTACCTTCGAGCTGAAGTACTTTTTCGGCTCGTCGCTGAACACCGAATCGGGCGGCAACGCTTCCAGCACCGCGGTGCGCGCGCTGATCAAGCAGCTGGTGGCGGCCGAAGACCTGGCCAAGCCGCTGTCCGACAGCCAGCTCAGCCAGATGCTCGATGAACAAGGCATCACGGTGGCACGGCGCACCGTGGCCAAGTACCGCGAGGCGCTGAAGATCGCCCCGGCTAACCTGCGCAAGGCTTGAACGGCCCGCAGCCGCCGCACATCCCCGGCCATGCCGAACGACGCCACGCTGCGCCTGTTCCTGCCGTGCGCGGCCGGCGTCGAAGCGCTGCTGCGCGACGAGCTGGGCCATCTCCTGCCAGGTGTGGCCCTGCAGACGCAGCGCGGCGGCGTGGCGCTGGCGACTGATACCGCCGGGCTGATGACGCTGAACCTGGGCAGCCGGCTGGCACAGCGTGTGCTGATCGAAGTCGCCGACTGCGCCTACCGCCATGAGGACGATCTGTACGCGCTGGCGCAGCGCGTCGACTGGTCGCAGTGGATCACGCCGCGGCACACGCTGCGCGTCGACACCACGGCACAGCGCAGCCCTTTGCGCAGCCTGAACTTCGCCGCGCTGCGCGTCAAGGATGCGGTGTGCGACCAGTTGCGCGACAAGTGCGGCGAGCGCCCGAACGTCGACACGCACGCGCCCGACCTGCAGCTCATGCTGCACCTGGGCGAGCAGCGTGCCACGCTGTACGTCGACTCATCCGGCGAGTCGCTGTTCAAGCGCGGCTGGCGCGAGGACAAAGGCGATGCGCCGCTGAAGGAGACGCTGGCCGCGGCCATGCTGGCCGCCGCCGGCTGGCGCGGCACGCCGGGCGAAGGTGGTGCCCTGCACGACCCGTGCTGCGGCTCGGGCACCATCGCCATCGAGGCCGCGCAGATCGCCTGCGGCATCGCCCCGGGGCTGAAGCGGCGCTTCGCGTTCGAGCGCCTGCTTCCCTTCAGCACGGCCGAACAGCGCGCACTGATGCAGCGCCTGAAGAGCCAGGCGCAAGCGCGCGTGCATGCGCCGGCGGTGCCGATCTCTGCCAGCGACGTGTCCTTCCGCATGCTCGACTTCGCGCGGCGCAATGCCCAGCGCGCCGGCGTCGAGGCGGCGATCGACTTCCACGGCGGCGATGCGTTGGAGCGCCCACCGCCGCCGCTGCCGCAGGGCCTGCACGGCACGCTGATGCTGAACCCGCCCTATGGCGAGCGCATCGAGGTCGCCGGCAAGGCCGCGCGACCGTCAGCCGAAGACCGCGACACACCCAGCGACTTCTTCTCCCGGCTGGCGTCGCACTGGAAGCGCGCCTACACCCAGCACCCCGCCGGCTGGACCGCCTGGGTCCTCAGCCCGGACATGAAGCTGCCCGGCGCGATGCGGCTGAAGGCCTCGCTGCGCGTGCCGATGTGGAACGGACCGATCGAGTGCCGGCTCTACCGTTTCGAACTGGTGGCGGGCTCGGCGCGCACGCCGAAGTCCGGCACCGGCGGCTGAGCCGCCAGCCGATCTATCGACGCAGCAGGCTGCCGAGCAGATCGCCCAGGTTGCCCAGGCCGCCTTCGGGCATGCGTCCGTCCGGAGTGAAATGGTCCACCACCTGCGGCAGCATCTGCGACATCTGTGCGCTCAGGTCGCCTGTGGACAGGCCCATCCGTTCGGCCATCTGTGACATCTGGTTCGAGCCCAGCGCGCCTTCCAGCTGCCCGGGCGAGACCGGCAGGTTCTGACCGCTGGAGATCCAGGAATTGACCTGCTCGCCCAAGCCGGCGGCCTGGAACTGTTCCACCAGCGAGGCCAGGCCGCCGCCTTGCCCGCCGCGCTGTCCGCCGCCCTGTCCGCCATTGGCCAGCATGCCGAGGATCATGTTCAACAACTCGGCCTGGCTGCCACCCGCGCCGGCCCGACCCGCCTGCCCGCCCAGCATGCCGCCCACGATGTCCAGCAAACCCATCTCATCCCCCTGAAGTGGAAGTTCGATTCTGCGTGGCGCGGCGGTGGCTGGCAAGCCAGAGCAGCGCCAACCCCAGCAGACCCAGCGGCAACAGGCTGCCCAAGTTCATCGAGGTCCAGCCGCCGGTGGTGACCAGCGCGCCCGAGCTGAAAGAGGTGAGCGTCATCGTGCTGTAGACCCAGAAATCCATCGCGCCCTGCGCGGTGGTGCGCTCTTCGGGGCGGTAGGTCTCGGTCAGCAGTGTGCTGCCGCCGATGTACAGGAAGTTCCAACCCACACCCAGCACGAACAATGCGCCGATGAAATGCATCAGGTCGGTGCCCGACAGCGCAAAGGCCACGCACGCCAGGTTGAGCAGCAGACCCACCGTCATGATCGGCAGCGTGCCGAAGCGGCGGATCAGGTGGCCGGTAAAGAAGCTCGGCACGAACATGCCCAGCACATGCCACTCCAGCACCAGCGCGGCATCGGCGAAGGGGTGCGAACACTGCGCCATGGCGATCGGCGTGGCCGCCATCAGCAGGTTCATCACGCCATAGCCCAGCGCAGCCGCAGCCACGGCGATGATGAACACCGGCTGTCGCGCGATCTCGCGCAAGCGCCGCCCGCCGGCCATCTGCGCCGCAGTGGGCATGGGCGGGAACTGGATGAAGCTGACCAGCACTAGCGCCAGCAGCGCCACGCCGATCAGCGACAGATAGGCGCCGGTGAAGGGTTCGGGCAGCAGGTCGCGCGTGACCGAGGCCAGGTTCGGGCCGAACACGCCGCCGATGATGCCGCCGGCCAGCACCCAGGAGATGGCCGTTTCGCGCCCTGCCGGCGGCACCACCTCGGCCGCGGCAAAGCGGTACAGCGAGGCATTCGCCTGGTAGTAGCCGGCAATCACGGTGCCGAGCACGAGCAGTGCAAAGCTGCGCTGCCATGCCGCGAAGGCGCACAGCGAGGTGGCGGCGATGGCCCACACCAGCCCCGTCTGGAAGGCGCGCCGGCGCCCCACCTTGCGCTGGTGCCGCGCCACCAGGCCGGTGCTCAGCGCGCCGCCGGCGACATAGGCGGTCAGCGGCAGTGTCGCCATCCACGCCGCAGGCGCCAACTGCAGGCCGACCAGCCCGTTGATGGCGATGAAGACCACGTTGTTGGTCAGGAACAAGCCCTGGCACAGCGTCAGCAGCAGCAGGTTGCGGTTCATGGCTGGCGTGCATCCCCGAGGCCGCCGCGATGCGGCACGCGCGCCCCTGAGGGTGCGCATTCAATCCCGGAGCTGCCTGGCATTTGCCTCAGCCCGATCCAGGCCAGCACGGCCAGCGGTGCAGTTTCGGCGCGCAACACGCGTTCGCCCAACCGGGCGGCGACAAACCCCCGGGCAAGCGCGGCAGCTTGCTCGGCCGGGCTGAGCCCGCCTTCCGGGCCGCTGAGCGTGATCAGCGCGTGCGCCTTTGCAGCCACCAGTGCATGCAAGGGCGGTGCGTCCTGGCGCGGACTGAGCAACACGCGCGTGCTGCACGGCCCTGTGCCGGCAAGTGTCGGCGCATGGGCCTTGGGCCCTTCGTGGTGCGCGGCTGTCGAGCAAGTCTGCGGTGCGGCTTCCAACGCCTGCAGCCAGCGCTCGAGCGACATGACCGGTGCGACCCTGGGCACGCGCGTGCGCGTGCACTGCTCGGCCGCTGCGGCGGCAATGGTCTGCCAGTGCTCGCGCTTGCGCAACGCACGGTCCCCCGCCAGGCGCAGCACCGAACGCTCGCACAGCAGTGGCTGAATGCAGTACACGCCCAACTCGGTGGCCTTCTCGACGAGCAGGTCCATGCGCTCGTTCGCCGGCATGCCCAGTGCGACCGTGACCTGCACCTGCAGTTCGCGCTCCACCGCGTGGAAGGTGTCGACCCGAACCGTGACCTGGCTGCGACCCATGCGCAAGACGGTGGCGGTCCACTCGCCGCCGAGACCGTTGAAGAGCACCAGCCGGTCGGTCGGCTGCAGACGGCGCACCTGTACATGGCGCGCGGCAGATGCCGGCAGCTCTAGTTCGGCGTCGTGCGCCAGCGCGGCGTCGACATGCAGGCGCACGGTCATGGGCTGGGCTCCGTTGGACAGGGGATCGCGCCGACACTTGCGCTTAAGGCGGGCTGCAGTCTAGGCGCAAAGCGCTGCCGCGGGCGCAGCCTGGGCGACCAGGAGATGCACCAAAGCAAACCGATGTGCAACGCCTGGCTGACGCGACAGCTGGCTTTGCACTGCAGACTGCTGGACGAAAGCCCGAATCCTCTGCAGGTCGGTCCTGTACGCGTTTGCGTTCAATGGCATCGGTTTCACGGGCAGCTTACGGCGCTGAGCGGTCGGACGTGAACAGCCTTCACCGCAGAGGCGCGGAGGGCGCAGAGGTCCGCAGAGAAATACAGGAAATGCTTTGAATTCATCGCATTTCCTCTGCGTTACCTCTGCGCCCTCCGCGCCTCTGCGGTGAATGAATTCAGCTATTCGCGAGCGGCCGCTATGCGCCGTAACCGGCCCATGGACCGAAGGCGCATCCTTTTTCGCTGAATGCGAATGCGTGTAAGCGACGGAATTTCTGTCGTCTTTAGGCATGCCGGCGACACCACGCGCGCGGCTCAGGCCTTCAGCTCACGCAGTTCGTGGCGCAGGATCTTGCCGATGGTGCTTTTCGGCAGCTCGCCGCGGAACTCGATGTACTGGGGTCGTTTGTAGCCGGTCAGGTTAGCCTCGCAGAAGCTGCGAATGTCGGCTTCGCTCAACGACGGGTCCTTCTTCACCACCACCAGCTTCACTGCCTCGCCGGCGCGGGCATCGGGCATGCCCACCGCTGCACACTCCAGCACGCCAGGCAGGGTGCCGATGAGGTCCTCGATCTCGGTCGGATAGACGTTGGACCCGCTCACCACGATCATGTCCTTCTTGCGGCCGATGATGCGGAAATGACCGTGCTCGTCCACCACGCCGATGTCGCCCGTGCGCAAGAAGCCGCCGCGTGTCATCACCTTCGCGGTTTCGTCGGGGCGCTGCCAGTAGCCGCCCATGACCTGCGGCCCGCGGATGGCGATCTCGCCGGCCATGCCCTGCGCCACCTCTTGGCCCGCGTCGTCCAGCAGCGCCAGTTCGGTATTCGGCAGCGGCAGGCCGATGTCGCCGCTGAAGGCGGTGCTGTCCACCGGGTTGCAAGTCACCGCGGGGCTGGCCTCCGACAGACCATAGCCCTCGCAGATCGGGCAGCCGGTCTTCTCCAGCCACAGGCGGGCCGTGCCCTGCTGCACTGCCATGCCCCCGCCCACCGCCAGCACCAGGTGACTCCAATCCACGCTGGTGCACGCGGGATGCAGGGCCATGGCGTTGAACGTCGTGTCGGCCGCCGGAAAAGTGTGGAAGCGGTGCTTCGACAGATCCTTCAGCAGCGCAGAAATGTCGCGAGGGTTCGGGATCAGGATGTTGCAGGCGCCGATGTGCAGCGAAAGCAACATGCTCGCGGTGAAGCCGAAGATGTGGTCCAGCGGCAGCGCGCACACCGTGGTCGGCTGTTCGCCGGCGGGAATCTTCCTCAGTGCCGGTTCGTTCCAGGCCTCGGTCTGCAGCAGGTTGGCCACCAGGTTGCGATGCAGCAGCACCGCGCCCTTGCTCACGCCGGTGGTGCCGCCGGGGTACTGCAGCACGGCGATATCGTCCGCGCCGACCAGGGGCTCGATATAGGTCGTGGTGCGCCCCAGCGAGAGTGCATCGTTGAAGCGCACCGCGCCTGCCAACTCGAAGGACGGCACCAGTTTCCTGACGTTGCGAACCATATGGTTCACCACAGCGCCGCGCAGACCGCCGAGCATGTCGCCCATCGAGACCAGGATGACCTGTCTGGCCGGCACCGCGTCCAAGACCTGCTGCAACGCGGCGGCAAAGTTCTCGAGGATGACGATGGCACGCGCGCCGCTGTCCTTGAGCTGGTGTGCCAGTTCGCGCGGCGTGTACAGCGGGTTCACGTTCACCACCACGCAACCGGCACGCAGCACCGCCGCCACCGCGACAGGGTACTGCGGCAGGTTGGGCATCATCAGCGCGATCCGGTCGCCGCGTTCCAGCCCCACGGATTGCAGGTACGCGGCGAGAGCGCGCGCGGCCTCGTCGATGCGTGCGAAGCTGTAGTCGCGCCCCATGAACTTGTAGGCCACGCGCTCGCCGTGCTCGAGAAAAGCCTGCTCCAGCAGGGCCACCAGCGAGGTGTACCGATCGGTCTTCAGCTCCGCGGGCACGCCCGCAGGGTAATGCTTCAGCCAGATCTTCTCCATCCGCGCACTCCGGGATCATGCGCCGATTCTGACGGCTGGCTGACAAGGCAGCAACAGGGCATTCGATTGCGCAGTGCTGCGCGCAGGGGGTTTTCCCGCGTTGCCTCCGACAAGACGGCGATGCCAAATTCGGCGTCGGCCGGGGTCCTTGGCCCGGGTCCGGCCCGTTTGCCACAACCTCTGGAGACACGATGAATCGCCTGCTGCAACCCCTGCGTGCGCTGCTTGCCGTGGCGGCCCTGTGCCTGAGCGCGAGCGCCTTCGCGCAATACCCGAACCGGCCCGTCACCCTGGTCGTGCCCTGGGGCGCGGGCGGAGGCACCGACGCAGTGGCGCGCTTCATCGCCAGCCTGATGGAGAAGGACCTGGGCCAGCCGGTGAACGTGGTCAACCGCACCGGCGGCTCGGGCGTGGTCGGCCATTCGGCCATCGCCTCGGCGGCGCCCGACGGCTACACCATCGGCATGATCACCGTGGAGATCACGATGATGCATCACCAGAAGCTGACCGAGCTGGCACCGGACAGCTACACGCCGATCGCGCTCGTCAACCTCGACCCTGCCGGCTTCCAGGTGCGTGCCGATTCGGGCTACAAGAACATGGCCGACGTGATCGCCGCCATCAAGGCCAACCCGGCCGGCAAGTTCAAGGCCTCGGGCACCGGCCAGGGCGGCATCTGGCATCTGGCGCTGGCCGGCATGCTCAGCGACCTTAAGATCGACCCGGCCAGCGTGCCGTGGGTGCCGAGCAACGGCGCCGCGCCGGGCCTGCAGGACCTGGCCGCCGGCGGCGTGGAGTTCGTGCCCTGCTCGCTGCCGGAGGCGCGTGCGCTGATCGAGGCCGGCAAGGTGCGCTCGCTGACCGTGATGGACGCCAAGCGCTCCACGCTGTTCCCCGACGTGCCCACGCTGAAGGAGGCCACCGGCTCGAACTGGGCCACCGGCGCGTGGCGCGGCATCGCCGCGCCGAAGGGCCTGCCGGCCGACGTGCAGGCCAAGCTCGAGGCCTCGGTGAAGAAGGCCTACGACAGCAAGGACTACAAGGACTTCATGGCGCAGCGCGGCTTCGGGGTGCTGTGGGGCAACTCGCAGGAATTCGCCGCCTTCATGGCCAAGGGCGACGCCGACATGAAGAAGGTCATGACGGCGGTGGGCATCGCCAAGTAACGCTTGCGCAAGGTCGACGCTTCAGTCGGCGCCGGCCTGGTGGCGCTGGCGCTGGCCGTGCTGTGGAGCGCGCGCACCTTCCCGGACGTGCCGGGGCAGAAGCTTGGCGCGGCCTTCCTGCCGATGATCGTCGGCGTCGGCCTGCTGCTGTGCGGCATTGCACTGGTGGTGCGCAGCCTGCGACGCAGCGCCTATGCCGAGGACTACGCCCCGCCTGAAGCCGAGGAGCACTTCGGCAGCGCCGTGGTCATCGTCGGCGCGGTGCTGGCCTACATCTTCCTGTCCGAGCGCATCGGCTTCCTCTTCATCGCGCCGCTGTGCCTGGTGGCGGTGTTCCTGGCGCTGCGCGTGCGCTGGCAAGCGGCGCTTTGCTGGGCGATCGGTGGCACGCTGGTGGTGCACTTTGCGTTCTACAAGCTGCTGCGTGTGCCGCTGCCGTGGGGCCCGCTGACGCCCTTCTACTGATGATGCCCCCACGCTCACTGCGTTCGCTGCCCCCAGGACCCAGCAGGGGCCCTCTCGTGGACCCCGGGGCGCTCAGTAACTTCGCAACGGCCGTGCGGTACTGAGATGGACGCCATCACCGCCGCCTTCGGGCTGGTGTTCGAGCCCTATGTGCTGCTGGTGATCCTGCTGTCGGCCGCCTATGGCCTGTTCGTCGGCGCGATCCCGGGGCTGACCGCGACCATGGCCACCGCTCTGTTGGTGCCGGTGACCTTCTTCATGCCGCCTGTGCCCGCGGTGGCGGCGATCGTCACCGCCACCGCGATGGCGATCTTCTCCGGCGACATCCCGGCGGCGCTGCTGCGCATGCCCGGCACGCCGGCTTCGGCCGCCTACACCGACGAGGCCTACCTGCTGACGAAGAAAGGCCAGGCCGAGACCGCGCTCGGCGCCGGGCTGGTGTTCTCGGTGCTGGGCGGCATCTTCGGCGTGCTGGTGCTGATCGTCGCCGCGCCGGCGCTGGCCGAGGTGGCGCTGAAGTTCAGCTCCTTCGAGTACTTCTGGCTGGTGATGCTGGGCTTTACCTGTGCCATCTTCATCGCCGGCAACGATCCATTGAAGGGCGTCGTGTCGCTGCTGATCGGCCTGCTCATCTCGACCGTGGGGCTGGAAAACCCGGCCGGCGCGCCGCGCTACACCTTCGGCAACGCCGAGATAATGGGCGGCATCTCGTTGATCCCGCTGATGATCGGCATGTTCGCGGTGTCGGAGATCCTGCGTTACGCCGCGGTCGTGGCCAAGCCGGTGCTGGCTGTCGACCGGCCCTTCGGCAATGTGTTCACCGGCATGTGGACGCTGCTGAAGAAGTACCCGGTGCAACTGTTCCGCGGCTCGGCGCTGGGCACGCTGGTCGGCGCACTGCCGGGGGCCGGCGCCGACATCGCGGCGTGGATGTCCTACGGCATGTCGAAGCGATTTTCCAAGGAGCCGCAGAAGTTCGGCACCGGCCATGTCGAAGGCATCGTGGAATCGGGCGCAGCCAACAATGCCGCGCTGGGCGGCGCGTGGATTCCCGCGCTGGTGTTCGGCATTCCGGGCGATTCGATCACCGCCATCGCCATCGGCGTGCTGTACCTCAAGGGCATGAACCCGGGGCCGACGCTGTTCATCAACAACCCGCAGAACATCTACGCGGTGTTCATCGTCTTCATCCTGGCGCAGTTGCTGATGCTGCCGCTGGGCTGGATGGCCATCAAGGCGGCCAAGCGCATCCTGCGCATCCCGGCCAGCCTGCTGATGCCGCTGATCCTGCTGTTCTGCGTGGTCGGCAGCTTCGCCATCAACAACAGCCTGTTCGGCGTGG
>DASQFA010000275.1:0-18454 GCA_035633375.1 Rubrivivax sp. | reverse complement strand
CACGCCCGCATCACCCTGGAGCTGGGCGATGCCGGCGAGGTGCGCGACGCGCGCTTCCACCTGACGCAATTCCGTGGCTTCGAGAAGTTCTGCGAAGGACGCCCCTACCACGAGATGCCGGCGCTGACCGCGCGCACCTGCGGCATCTGCCCGGTGAGCCACATCATCGCCTCCAACAAGGCCTGCGACGACCTGCTCTCGGTGACCATCCCGCCGACCGCGGAGAAGCTGCGCCGGCTGATGAACCTGGCGCAGATCACGCAATCGCACGCGCTGTCGTTCTTCCACCTGTCCTCGCCCGACCTGCTGTTCGGCTGGGACGCCGACCCGGCCGAGCGCAACATCTTCGGCGTCATGCGCCAGCACCCGCTGCTGGCCAAGGACGGCATCCGCCTGCGCCAGATCGGGCAGACGATCATCGAAACCCTGGGCGGCAAGAAGATCCACCCGACGTGGGTCGTGCCGGGCGGCGTGGCCGAGCCTCTTGACATGCCGAAACGCGACGCGATTCTGGCGCTGCTGCCCGAGGGGCTGGAGATCGCCAAGCGCACCTATGCCTTCTTCAAGACCCTGGTACCCAAGTTCACCGAGGAAGCGCGCCACTTCGGCAGCCAGCCCACGCTCTTCCTGAGCCTGGTCTCACCGCATGGCCACCTGGAGCACTACGACGGCTTTCTGCGCATCAAGGATGCCCAGGGCCATATCGTCGAGGACAAGGTGCCCACGGCCGACTACACGCGCCTGGTCGGCGAGGCGGCCGAGGACTGGAGCTACATGAAGTTCCCGTACTACAAGCCGCTGGGCTACCCGGGCGGGATCTACCGCGTCGGCCCGTTGGCGCGGCTGAACAACGCCGACGCATGCGGCACGCCTTATGCCGACGTGGCATTGGCCGAGTTCCGCATGCTGCAGGAACAAGGGCCGGTGACGAGCAGCTTCCACTACCACTACGCGCGGCTGGTGGAGATCATCTACGCGCTCGAGATGATGGAACGGCTGCTGAAGGAGCCCGAGATCCTGTCGAGCCGGGTGCGCGCGCGGGCGCGCAGCAGCCGCGACGAGGGCATCGGCGTGGCCGAGGCGCCGCGCGGCACGCTGATGCACCACTACCGCATCGACGACAACGGGCTCATCACCTGGGTCAACCTGATCATCGCCACCGGCCACAACAACCTGGCGATGAACCAGTCGATCCGCCAGGTGGCCATGGCCTATGTCGACGGCAACCGGCTGGAGGAGGGCATGCTGAACCGGGTCGAGGCGGTGATCCGCTGCTACGACCCCTGCCTGTCGTGTGCTTCGCACGCCTTTGGCCAGATGCCGCTGCTGATCGAGCTCAAGGACGCGGCCGGCCGCGTCGTCGACCGGCTGAGCCGGCCTTGATGCTTCGCGGCATGTCTGCCTCGCAGCCCGCGTCGTTGCTTTCGACGCGAAGGCCTGAGCCCGCAGCGGCGCCGGCCGCTGCGCGCACCCTCGTCGTAGGTTACGGCAGCCCGATCCGGGGCGACGATGCCATCGGCCCGCTTGCGGCCGATGCCCTGGCGGCCGGCCCGCTGCCGCCAGGGCTGCGCGTGCTGTCGCGCCACGTGCTCACCGCAGAACTGGCAGAGGACCTGGCCGCCGTCGACCGCGTGATCTTCCTCGACGCCGCCGTGCAGGGCCCGCCGGGCGAGGTGCGGGTACGCCAGCTCGGCTCCGACGCCCACGCGATGTCGACGATGGGGCATTTTCTCGACCCACGCGAGCTGCTTGCGTGGTGCGAGACGCTGTACCGGCGGGTGCCGCAGGCGTGGCTGGTGTCCGCCGCCGCGCATTCGTTCGACTACGCGTGCTACAGGCTCAGCCCCGCGGCGACGGCGGCCGTGCCTGCGATGCTGGCCGAAGTGCACCGCTTGTTGGCCACGCCGCTGCCGTGTTCGGGCTAGCCCAGGGCTGGCCCGAACTGTCAGCCCCGGCGCAGCGCCGAACGCGAAGCGGCCTGGCGTCGCGCCGGCAGCGACGCCAGGCCCCGCTTGCTGGCGGCTGCGCTTGCAGAGCCTTTGCGCATGCAGCGCCAGCCGATGTTCGCCGGCCGGCGCGCAGCCCGCGCGGCTCAGAACACCGCATGGTCGCCGCGCTCGGGCGCGATGGCGCCACTCACCAGCCCGGCGTAGAAGTCGAACAGCGTCTGGCTGCCGGTCGAGGGCGTGGCATCGGCGTCGTAGCGGCCCGTTTGCGGGTCCAGTACGAGCATCGATTCGGTGGCGTAGTAGCGGCCGATGCGCGCCAGCTCGGCCTGGCGCGCCAGCGCGGGCAGCACATGCCCTGCCGTGCCCAGCACGCCGATGAGGGCGTCAAGCAGCGCCACCGGCACCTGCTTGAAGCGCGGCGCGCGGCCGAGCAGCGCGAACAGCTGTTCGCCCTGCTGTCGCGGCGTGATGGCCTGGCCGGGCCCGCCGATAGGCAGCACGCGGTTATGGCGGTTCGGGTCGCGCAGACATTCGGCCAGATAGTCGCCCAGGTCGTCGTCGCTGATTGGCTTGCAGGCCGTCAATTTGCCGTCGCCGAACACCAGGAAGGGCTTGCCGCGCTTGACCCGCTCGATCTGCCCCGACAGCGACTTGAAGAACGCCGTCGGTCGCACGATCGAGTAGCTCATCCCGGATTCGATCAGCACCTTCTCGAAAGCCAGCTTGGCCTGCTGGAAGGCGAGCACGGGCTTTTGCACGCAGATTGCCGACAGCAGCACCACCTGGGACACGCCGGCCTGGCGCGCCGCCGCCAGCACCTGCACATGCGCCTGGTGGTCGATGGCCCAGGCGTCCTGCGGCGCGCCGGTGCGCGAGGCCAGGCACGACACCAGCGCGTCGAAGCCTTCGCCGCGGAATCCATCGCGCGCCAGCGACGCCGGGTCGCACACATCGCCCAGCCGCAGCGTGGCCCCCGCCAGCAGCCGCGCGCTGTCGTCAGGCGTGAGCTTGCCGCCGACGCCGGCGCGGGGCCGCGCCATGCACACCACCTCGTGGGCGCGGCGCAGCAGCGCGCGCACCGTGGCCCGGCCGATGGTGCCGGTGGCGCCGATGACGAAGACGCGCGCCATGTCAGCGTTCGATCAGGGCCAAGAAGCAGCTTCGTCGCCGGCACGAGGACCGCAAAGCAGACGCCGTGTCGAAGCGGCTTTGCCGGGCCAAAGACGGCAGCTGCGGCCTGGTAGCGCGCCGGGCCGCTCGACAGCCACCGGCGAGCACGCAGGCCCTGGCTCGGTGCCGTCTCGCCCCCGCAGGGCGGCAGGCTTCGTAGTCACCGAGGGCGTCATCAAGCCCTCCAGTCGATCATCATCTTCAGGCAGCGCGCGTCGCCGAAGGCGGTTTCGTAGGCCTCGCGTGCGCGGCCCGGATGCAGCGTGTGCGTGATCAGGCCTTCAAGCGACAGCGCGCCGCTTTCCACCAGGGCCGTCACCGCCAGCAGGTCGTGTGTCTTCCACTGCGCCGCCACGCGGATCTGCGCCTCGCGCATGAAGGCCGGGGCGAAGGCGAAGCTCAGGTCGTTCTTGTAGAAGCCGGCCAGCACGATTTCACCGCCGGGCGCCAGGCGCGAGATCAGCCCGTTCAGCAGACTGGCATCGCCGCTGACGTCGTAGATGGCGGCGTAGTTGTTGCGGCTGTCTTCGTCGGGGGGCATGACGCCGTAGCCCGTGGCGCCGTCGCGCCGCAGCGCCTGTGTTTCCCAGACGGTGGGTGCGGGCATGCCCAGCGCCAGCGTGAGGCGCGCCAGCAGCCGGCCCATCACGCCGTGGCCGACGATCAGCTCGGGCGCGCTCATCGGCTGGCGCTGCCCACCGAGAGACAGGGCGTGATAACAGGTGGCGGCCAGCGCCAGCAGCACGGCCTTGGGGCCGAGCTCGGGCGCCACGCGCACGACGCGCGCGTGCGGCACGATCAGACGCGAGCCGGCGCCGCCGAAGATGTTGCGCACGCCCTGGAAGCTGTACGAGCCGGGCACGAAGACGGTGTCGCCGACGCGCATGTCGGCCGATTCGCCCACGCGCAGCACCGTGCCCACGGTCTCGTAGCCGGGCACCAGCGGATAGCCCAGCCCGGGAAAGGGCGGCATCGTGCCGTCCCACAACAGCCGCTCGGTGCCGGTGCTGATGCCGCTGAAGGCGACCTCGACCTCCAGGTCGGCGGGGTCGAAGGCTTTCAGCTCCAGCGTGCGCACCGACAGGTTCCGCGGCGCTTCGAAGACGATGGCTCGGGCTTGGCTCATGGGTCGGTGCCGGTGGGGGTTTGCTGGGCCCGATCTTAATCAGGCGCGCGCGGCGGCCAGAATCCGCGCATGCCGCAAGCCCGCGCTCCCACCGTCATCGCCACCGGCGCCTTGTCTGGCGTCGGCGTGGCGCATGCTCGCAAGTCCGATGCGGCGTGACGGGCCGGTCGGCGCGCGCATGGCAGGCGTCAAGCGCTGGCTGCCGTGGTCGGTGGCCGGCCTGGCCTTGCTGGCCATCGGCGCCGCGGTGTGGCAGCTCGAGAGTGCGTCGCACGGCGTGCGCATCGACACGCAGCGCCTGGGCACGACGCCGGTGACGGTGTTCCGCCCCGCGCAGGCGGCAAGCCCGGCGCCGGTGGTGTTGATCGCGCACGGTTTTGCCGGCTCGCAGCAGCTGATGCAGCCCATTGCGCTGACGCTGGCGCGCAACGGCTTTGTCGCCATCAGCTTCGATTTTCCCGGCCACGGCCGCAACGCCACGCCCATGCGCGGCGGGCTCACCGACACCGACGCCAGCCTGCGCACGCTGCTCGCGTCGATGGTGCAGATGGGCGAGTTCGCACACGGCCTGTCGAAGGCCGAAGGCGGCGACGGCCGCTACGCCGTGCTCGGCCATTCGATGGCCTCAGACATCGTGGTGCGCCATGCGCAGGCCCATGCGGACGTGCGCGCCACGGTCGGCGTGTCGCTGTTCGCGCCCAGCATCAAGCCCGGCACGCCCGGCGACAGCCCGGCCAACCTGCTGGTCGTGGCCGGGGCGCTGGAGCCCGGCATGATGGCCAGGGAAGCGCTGCGCGTGGTCGGCCCCGGCGCGGCTCTGGACATCAGCTACGGCCGCTTCGCCGACGGCACGGCGCGGCGCGCCACGCTGTCGCCGGGCGTCGAGCACATCGGCGTGCTGTACAGCCCGCACACGCTGGCTGCAATGCTGGACTGGCTGAACGCCGCCTTCGACCGCGCGCCGGCCAGCCGCCCCTTCATCGACGCGCGCGGCCCCTGGCTGGGCCTGCTGCTGCTCGGCGTGGTGGCGCTGGCCTGGCCGCTGTCGCGCCTGCTGCCGCGTGTCGGCCGCGTGGCACCGGCCGCACCGCAGCGGCGGCGCTGGTGGGGCTGGCGCGGCCAGGCTCTGCCGAGCCTGCTGCCGGCGCTGATCACGCCGCTGGTGTTGTGGAAGCTGCCCAGCGATTTCCTGCCGATCCTGCTGGGCGACTATCTGGTGCTGCACTTCGGCCTGTATGGGCTGCTGACGCTGGCCGCGCTGTGGATGCAGGGCCAAAGGCCGCCGCGCATCGAGCGTGGCCGCGCGCTCGCCTTCGGGCTGGCGCTGTTGTTCACCACGACCTATGCGCTGTGGGCCGTGGGCGCGCCGCTCGACCGCTGGGTGTTCAACATGCGACCGCAGCTCATGCGCCTGCCTTTGATCCTGGTCCTGTGCGCCGGCACCCTGCCGTACTTCCTGGCCGACGAATGGCTGACGCGCGACGCCGCCGCGCCGCGCGGGGCCTATGTCGCGAGCAAGCTGTGTTTCCTGCTGTCTCTGGTGCTGGCCATCGCCCTGAACCCGCCGCGGCTGTTCTTCCTGGCGATCATCGTGCCGGCGATCCTGCTGCTGTTCATCATCTACGGCCTGTTCAGCCGCTGGGCCGGCCAGCGCACCGGCCACCCGGCCGTGGCCGCCACCGCCAACGCGCTGGCATTCGGCTGCTTCATGGCCGTGACCTTTCCGCTCGTCGCCTGAGGCGGGCGCGGATCGGCTGTCGGTCTTGCGCTCAATCGCTTCGCTGTCACTGGCTGCTTGCGGCGCAAAGCGGCCGAATACAAGCAGCCTTCACCGCAGAGGAACGAAGGACGCGGAGGTCCGCAGAGAAATACAGGAAACGATTTGAATCCATTGCATTTCCTCTGCGCCAACTCTGCGTCCTCCGCTGCTCTGCGGTGAATGAATTCGGTGTTTCGCGAGCGGCGGCTATGCGCCGGATTCAGTCGCAGGCCCGTTGGTAGCGGGTTGCGAGTGCTCTTGCGCGGTGTTCTTGCGGGCGGGTCAGCCTTTCACTTCGGCCTCATGCACCAGCATCGCAGCGGCCAGGTCTTCGAGCGCAGTGCCCACGGACTTGAAGACCGTGCGCTGCGCGAGCGATTGCCGGGCGGCCACCGTGCCGCGACACAGCCCGGTCAGCGTACCGCCCAGCACCTCGGCGCTGAAGATGCCGCGCGACATCGGGCCGAGCAGGTCGCCGCTCTTGGTCAGCGCTTCCTCGGTATCGACATACAGCCGGGCGCCGGCAAAGCAGTCGTCGTCGGCCTCGCGCATGTCGGGCGTGAAGCTGCCGATCAGGTCGAGGTGGCTGCCCGGCCTGAGCCAGCGCCCCTGCACCAGCGGCGCGGTGGCCAGCGTCGCGCAGCTCACGATGTCGGCCGCGGCTACGGCACCGGCCAGATCGCTGGTGGCTTGCGCGTCGAACCCCGCGGCGCGCCAATCGGCGGCCAGGGCCTCGGCCTTTGGCGCTGATCGAGCCCACACCGCCACCTGCTCGATCGGCCGCACGGCGCCATGCGCCTCGGGCAGCAGCCGCGCCACCGCGCCGGCACCCACCACCAGCAGCCGGCGCGCATCAGCGCGCGCCAGGAACGACGCGGCCAGCGCCGAGGCCGCGGCGGTGCGGCGCGCGGTGAGCACGCTGCCGTCGATCAGCGCCAGCGGCACGCCGGTGTTGGCATCGAACAGCAGGTAGCTCGCATGCAGCCCGGGCAGGCCGAGTGCAGCATTGCCCGGCGCAACGTTCACCACCTTGATGCCGTAGCAGCAACCTGGCTGCCACGCGGGCATGACCAGCGAACTCATTGTGCCGCCGCCCGGCGCGCCGACCCGGTGCAGCTGGCGTGGCGGCACCTCGCAGCCTTCGACGAACATGCGCCGCAGCGCCGGAATCAGGCGCGCGAAAGGCAGTGCGTCGCGCGTGGCCCGGGCGTCGAAGTGCTGCATGGGCTGTAGACCGAGGGCGCGCTCAAGCCGGCTCGAAGAAATAGCGCTTCAGCCCGGCCAGGATCATCTCCACCGCCACCGCGGTGAGCACCAGGCCCATCAGCTTCTCGATGGCCGCCACCATCGAATTGCCCAGCAGCCGGCGGATGCGCTCGGCCGCCAGCAGCACCCCGCCCGAAAGCGCCAGCGCCAGCGACAGCGCGCCCACCCAATGCCATAGCCGCTCGGGTTGGCGCGAGGCCAGCAACAGCACCGTGGCCATGGCCGAGGGGCCGGCCAGCAGCGGCACCGCCAGCGGAAAGACGAAGGGCTCGCGCGTGGTGTCGGTATCGTAGATCTCGCCGCCGCTGCTGAAGATCATGCGCATCGCGATGATCAGCAGGATCACGCCGCCCGCCACCTCGAGCGAGCGCTCCGACAGGTGCATCAGCGACAGGAAGCCCTGCCCGGCGAACATGAAGCCCAGCAGCATGGCGAAGGCGATCGTGGTTTCGCGCAGCGCGACGAAGGTGCGACGCTGCGGCGCCACGTGGCGCATCACCGAGATGAAGATCGGCAGGCTACCGAAGGGGTCGAGCACCAGCAGCAGCAACACCAGCGCCGAAACGAAACTGTGATCCATTCCGCAGCATAGGCGATAGCCGGAGAGGTGGGCGCGGGCAGGGCGCGGCCACGGCGCAGCGCACCTGCGAGTCGCCGCGCGCAGCGCAAACGGGCCGGATTCGAGAACTATGTACCCCAGCGGCAGCCGGCTGCGCAGCGCGGCAGGTGCCCGCGCAACTATGCTTCGCCTATCTCAGTCGTGGGACCACGCCTTCATGGACGATCTCTTGTATTGGCTGCTGGCTGCCTTGGGGCTGGGCCTGCTGGTCGCGTGGCGCGCATTTCACCTGCGCCGGCAAGCGATTGCGCAACGCCAAGCCGCCGTCGAGCGCGCGCTCGCAGACGAACGCGCTGACGCGCAACGTCTGGCCGAGGCCGAACACCAGGCCACGACACAGCGCGGCATCGAGGCCGAAGCCGATGCCATGCGCCAGGCCGCCGCTCAGGCCGCCGCCCAAGCCGAGGCCGAGCAAAGGCTCGCCGTTCAAGCCGAAACCGACCGCGTGGCCGCGGCGCAAGCCGCTGCGGCCCAGGCTGCCGCGGACGAGGCGGAACTCGAGCGTGTCGAAGCCCTGCGTGTCGAAGCCGAGCGTCTGGCCAATGAGCAGGCCCAGGCCGAAGCTGATCGCGCCACCACCGCCCGACTTGACGCCGAGCGAGCGGCCGCAGCCCTGGCCGAGCGCGAGCGCATCGACGCCGCACGCGCCGAAGCCGAGAGCCTGGCCGCGGCGCAAGCGCAGGCCGAAGCTGAACTGGCAGCCAAGGCCCGACTTGAAGCCGAGCGAGCGGCCGCAGCCCGGGTCGAGCGCGAGCGCATCGACGCCGCGCGCGCCGAAGCCGAGCGCCTGGCCGCGGCGCAAGCGCAGGCCGAAGCTGAACTGGCCGCCGAACAGGCCGCAGCCCAGGCAGAACGGGCCGCCACGGCCCGGGTTCAGGCCGAACAGGCGGCTGCCGCGCAGGCCGAACGCGAGCGCGCCGAAGCGCAGCGAGCGCATTCCGAGCGAGTTGCTGCTGCTGCTGCTGCCGCTGCCGAGCGCGAGCGTCTCGAGGCCGCGCGTGCCGAAGCCGAGCAACTGGCGGCCGAACAGGCCGGGGTCGACGCCGAGGCTGCAGCTGCAGCCCGGGCCAGACTCGAACGCGAGGCCGCTTCCGCCAAGGCCGCCGGGGCGGCCGCCCGGCCAGCCCCCAAGGGTGCACAGCACACGCTGGTGATGGTGGCGGACGACTCGAAGGTCGTGCGCATCAAGACCGGACGCCTGCTCGGCCAGCATCACTACCAGGTGTGCTACGCGGTGGACGGCATGCAGGCCGCGCAACAGTTGCTGACAGGCATGCCGGATGTGCTGATCACCGATGTCGAGATGCCCGGCATGGACGGCTTCGAGCTGACGCGGCATATCCGCGGCAACCCGCTGACGGCGCACATCCCGGTGATCATGATCACCGCCGCCGACGACCGGCACCGCGAGCAGGCCGAGCGGGCCGGTGTCAGCGTGCTGCTGGGCAAACCCTATCCGGAAGACGCGTTGATCGCCCACATCCGTCTGGCCATGGGCCAGGACGAGCCGTCGGCACGCGCCGCCGTGGCCAGCGCGCACGGCGCCCTCGACGCGCTGGCCTGAATACGCCGGCGGCGCTGCAACGCGGCGCGCCGCTTGGCAGCGATGTGCGGCGGGTCTCGATCGCGCTCACCCGCATGCCGGCCGGGCAAGTGCGGCGGGCCACCCCACCGATTACATCGATGCCTCGAGCATCGCCCGGTAGTCATCCGCCGTGGCGATGCGCGGATTCGTCTTGTGGCAATGGTCGGCCAGCGCGCCGTCGATGATGCGGCCGAACCAGTCGGGCTGCACGCCCATCGCCGCCAGGCCGCCGGGCAGGCCGAGGCGGTGGTTCATCGCGCGAATGGCATCCGCCACTGCGTCAGCCTCGCCGTTCGCCAGCCCCATGGCCTGGGCCATGCGCGCCAGGCGGCGTTCCTTCACCATCGACTCGGCGCTGGCGTTGAAGCGGATCACCGCCGGCAGGAACATCGCGTTCAGCGTGCCGTGGTGCAGCTTCGGGTTCACACCACCCAGCGAATGGCTCAGCGAATGCACGCAGCCCAGCCCCTTCTGGAAGGCCAGCGCACCCTGGGCCGAGGTGCTCATCATCTGCAGCCGCGCGTCGCGGTCGGAACCGGCGCGCGTGGCGCGTTCGATGTGCGCCCAGCCGCGCGCCAGGCCATCGAGCGCGATGCCATCGGCCGGCGGGTTGAAGGGCGGCGCCATGAATGTTTCCATGCAGTGCGCCAGCGCGTCCATTCCGGTGGCTGCGGTCAGCAGCGGTGGCAGGCCGAGCGTGAGCTCCGGATCGCAGATCGCGGCGCGCGGCATCAGGTGCCAGGAATGGAAGCCCAGCTTGCGCCCGTCGTCGAGGATCAGGATGGCGCCGCGCGCCACCTCGCTGCCGGTGCCTGCCGTGGTGGGCACGGCGATCAGCGGCACGCAGGCGTCGGTGATTTTCGCGCTGCCGCCTTCGATGGTGGCGTAGGTCTTCAGCGGCCCGCGGTGGCGCGCGGCGATGGCCGCGCCCTTGGCACAGTCGATCGACGAACCGCCCCCCACCGCGATCAGGCCGTCGCAGCCTTGCTGCCGGAACAGCGCGACCGCCTCGCGCACCGCCGCCTCGTTCGGATTGGGCGGCGTCCTGTCGTAGACCGCGCCGCGCATGTCGTGCGGCAGCGCGTCCAGAACCCACTGCAGCACGCCGGCCGCGCGCACGCCCGCATCGGTGACGATCAGCGGCTTCTTGATGCCCACACGTTCGCATTCGCCGGCCAGCAGCTTGCGCGCCCCATGTTCGATCTGGATCTGCGTGAGGTAGGTGATCAGAGGCATGGCGGCGGACCTGTGGGCAAGGCTTGGAAGAATCTGATTGTCGGCCCGCCCGGGGTGGCCGCCGAGCACGATGCCGGTATTCGCGGCAAAGTCGCTGACGGTGTCGAAGACCTTGCGCGGCAATGATTTCACCGTCTTCCGACGCGGACGTGATCGGCAGCGTTTCCGGCAACAAGGGCCGCAAGATCGGCTTGACCCGACGTGCTCTGCGCCATCGAATGGGTGAGCCCGGCGATCGCGCGCTGCTGGGCAATTTTTTGCGGGTGGCGGGCGCCAAACCGCATTCAAGTTCGGTCAGCGGCGGCCGCCGGCCGGCAAGCCGCGGCCGAAGATCTCAACCACCGCGGCGACCTCGTTGGCCGCAACGGCATGGGCCTGACGCGTGGCAGGGTCCACGCAGCGTGAGCGCAATACGGGCGGCGCGATGCTGCCCAACCCCCGGTGGGTCTGGATCTGGGGCTTTTGACCGCCGGCCTGGCCTGTCAACCGTGCGGCGAGTGCCTGGCACTGCGTGGGGTTGTCGGCGTGATGCACCTCGCCCGTGGTCGGGCATACCACTTCGAACATCGGGGCGCGCACCAGCCACAACCGGCCTTCGGCGATCAGCTGTGGCAGCCAGCGCTGCACATACAGCACCAGCAGGGCCCCGATATGGATGCCGTCGGCGTCTGGGTCCAGCAACAGCACCAGACGTTCGTGGCGCCAAGCTTGCGCTGTCGGGGCCGCGCTGGGCGTGGGCGTGGCCAGGCCCAGCGCTCGCGCCAAGGCCTGGAACGGGGCGTGCTGTTGCACACGGGTAGCCGGGCTGACCCACGCGTTCATGGGCTTGCCCTGCAGCGCCAGCACGGCCTGCGTGCTGTTGTTTCGCACGGCCAGCACCGAGGCCATCGCAGAATCGCCCTCCACGACCAGCAATTCCGCTGCCGAGCCGGGGCCATGCAGCTGGCAGTCTTCGAACTTGGTGAGCAGGGCGTGGAATGGCTTGCGCATCGCTCGATTGTCCCGGTGCGGCGCGGCGCCCGCGGCGAGCGAGCAGATCGAGCTGATGACCTATGTGACGTGCCCCACGATGCGGCTTCTCAGGAGCGGGGCAACGCGGCCCGATCGCCGGGGTAGACCAGCGATCCAGCCCGCTGGATGTACCTGTTCGGCAGGAACATCGGCGCTCGACCGGCCACCGTCGACCACAAGGACAGCCATCACAGTCTCGACTGCCGGGCCTGTTGACCCGGACGAGACCTCTCACACCGGGGTGCCCGTGCGCTGAATGGCGATGTAATACTCGGCGGGCTTGCCTCTCGCCAGCTTGACGGGTACGACGCGCCAGTGCATGACGAACGGTCTTTTCTTGCTGTCATAGTTGATGGCACGACCCTCGAACACCTTGCCCTTTTCCATACAAAGGCGCAGTGCATCGAGGGGGGCTCTTTCGGTTGCCGGCCCCTGCAGCAGCACCGGCGATTTTCCGATCACGCTCTTGGCGCTGTAGCCGGTCAGGGCAGTGAATGCCTTGTTGACATAGAGAATCGGCGATCCCTTGCCGGCACGGGTGATCATGATCGAGTCGAAGCTATGGTCGGCGATCGCCCTGAGGGAAGCGACCAAAGCATCGGCGGATAGGGTTGCAGTACGTGTCATGCATCGTCTCGTTGAGTTGCGGGCTTCGAGTCATTATCAACCGGGCGGCTTGCGCGCCTGCCGTATTCTCGGCTCACCGCAGCCCGCCGCGCCCGCCATGAACCCCCTCTCCCCCCGCCCCGCGCCGCAGCCCGCCGCGCCGCCGCCGTGAGCGGCGGCCTGATCTGGATGGATGCGGCGCAGCTGTTGAATCCAGTGCTGCTGATCGTCGGCGCGCTGCTGCCGGTGGTCAACCCGCTGGGCAACGTGCCGATCTTCCTGAGCCTGACGCACGGCTGCGACGATGCCACGCGCCGTGACCTGGCACGGCACATCGCGCTGTATTCGTTTGCACTTCTGCCGGGTTCGATGCTGTTCGGCTCGCTCGTGCTGCGCCTGTTCGATCTTTCGGTCCCGGTGGTGCAGGTGGCCGGCGGCGCGGTGGTCATCGCGCTGGGCTGGCAGCTGCTGCACAGCGAGGCGCCCTCCGCCGATGCACCGTCCGACCCGCACCGCGCCCGGCAGGTGGCGGTGGCACGCGCCTTCTACCCGCTGACGCTGCCGGTTTCGATCGACGCCGGTGTGATTGCGGTGGCCATCACCCTGGGCGCCAACCACGGCCAGACGCTGGAGCGCGAGCTGATCCAGATTGTTGCCGCCATCACCGGCTCCGCCGTGGTGGCGGCGTCGTTGCTGCTGGCCTACCGCTATGCCGCGCGCGTCAGCGGCTGGCTCGGCAACAAGGGCATGGAGATGTTCCTGCGGCTGTCGGCGCTGATCGTGCTGAGCATCGGCGTGCAGATCGTCTGGAACGGGGTGAAGTCGCTGCTCGCCGAGATCGGCATCGGCGGCGCCTAAGATCGGCGCGCCGGTGTGCAACCGCATCCAGGTCGGCGGCGACGACCTGCAACGCAGGACTGAAGGAGACGCCAGATGGCCTATCAACTGACCGGCTTCGATGGCAAGGTGGCGGTGGTCACCGGCGGCGGGCGCATGCGCAGCATCGGCCGGCCGATCGCGCTGGCCCTGGCGCGCGCCGGCTGCGACGTGGTGCTCACGGGGTCGGGCAAGCCGGCGAGCATCTACCCCGAGGACGAACGGGCGGCCGGCTGGCGTGACATCGAATCGGTGGCCGACGAGGTGCGCGCGCTGGGCCGCCGCGCGCTGCCGCTGGTGTCGGACGTGCGTGACCCTCATGCGGTGGACGCGCTGGCCCAGCGTGTGATGGCCGACTGGGGCCGCGCCGACTTCGTCATCAACAACGCCGGCTCCACCCGCGGCAGCGACCGCGTGCCCGCCACCGAGCTGCCGCTGGCCGAATGGCAGCGCGTGCTGGGCACCAACCTGGACGGCACCTTCTACATGTCGCGCTGCTTTGCGCGGCACATGGTGGCTCGAGGTCAAGGCGGCGTGATCCTGAACATCAGCTCCATCGCCGGGCGCAACCGCATGCCCAATACCGCCGCCTATGCCACGTCGAAGGCGGCGATCGACGCTTTGAGCACGGTGCTGGCCGGCGAGCTGGGTGCCCATGGCATCCGCGTCAACTCGGTCGCGCCGGGCATGATCGACACCAGCCGCATGGACGACGTGCCGCGCGGCAAGGTGTGGGACGACATCGTGCGTGCGCAGATCCCGTTGCGCCGCGCCGGCAGCGGCGAGGACATCGCGCACATGGTGGTGTTCCTGTGCAGCGAACAGGGCGCGTGGATCACCGGCCAGACTTTCTATGTCGACGGCGGGCATGGGCATGCGCCGCGGAATTGAGGGCACGGGCGCTGGGTCTGCTGTCGCCCATGCCCGATGGGCAACGGCAGCCGCAGTTCGCCACCGGCCGCACCCCGACGATGCCTGACAAGGCATCCCGCCCCCCCCCACATGTATCGCGAGGATTGCGCAATGCCCTATCAGATCATCTATTCCTCGGAGTCCGCGACGCCCATGCAGATGGACGAGCTGGAGGAACTCCTTGAACACGCACGGCGCTCCAACGCTGAAAAAGGCATTACGGGTGCGCTTATCTATGTCGACGGAGTCTTCCTGCAGATCCTTGAAGGTGACATGGAAACCGTCCAAGAACTGATGGGAAAGATCTCCAAGGACTTTCGCCACGAAACAGTCACCGTATTGAAGGAAGGAGCCATCCCGTCGGCGGCTTTCAGCGACTGGGAGATGGCATACGTCAGCGCGACCCAGGAACAGGTTGCCGAATGGGCCGGCTTGAGCGGCACGATCGCAATCCCCGAGATCCTCACCGATATGCGTCAAGATCCACGCCGAGCCACACAGGTTGCCGCGAGCATTCTTTCGGTCTTGGTGTCCAAACCATAGCGCAAACCCGCACCGACGCAGCTTTCACGGTGGCTCCTTGTGCCCTGGCGCCACGGTGCTGCGGTCGTCAACCTGCATGAGCCGAGAGCCGTCTTCGCTGCCCCCTTCCGGCGACAAGCCGCACCCGGCGAGTCTTGCCCCCGTGGCCGGCTGGCAGCGTTGGCTGCCCGGTTTGCATTGGCTGCGCCACTACCCGGCGGCCTGGTGGCGCCACGACCTGGCGGCCGGCCTGGTGCTGACGACGATGTTGGTGCCGGTGGGCATTGCCTACGCCGTGGCCTCGGGTCTGCCCGGCATTCACGGGCTGTATGCCACCATCGTCGCGCTGCTGGCCTATGCGCTGTTCGGGCCGAGCCGGATCATGGTGCTGGGGCCGGACTCATCGCTCGCCGCGCTGATCCTGGCGGTGGTGCTGCCGCTGTCGGGCGGCGACCCGGCGCGCGCCGTGGCGCTGGGCGGCTTGATGGCCATCGGCGTCGGCTTGATCTGCATCGGCGCCGGGCTGGCGCGGCTGGGCTTCGTCACCGAACTGCTGTCCAAGCCGATCCGCTACGGCTACATGAACGGCATCGCGCTGGCGGTCATCATCAGCCAGTTGCCCAGGCTCTTCGGCTTTGCCAGCGGCAGCGACGGCCCACCGAGCCAGGCGGTGGCCTTCGTGCGTGCGCTGTGGCATGGGCAGACGAACCTGGCTGCGCTGGGGCTGGGCACGCTGGCGTTGCTGCTGATCCTGTGGCTGAAGCGCTGGCCGCGTGTGCCGGGCATGCTCATCGCCCTGGTCACGGCCAGCGCAGCAGTCGCGACATGGCAGCTGGACGAGCGCGCCGCGGTGGCGGTGCTCGGCGCGGTGCCGCAGGGGCTGCCCGCATTCGCCATTCCGTGGATCGCGCCTGCCGACCTGCTGCCGGTGCTGACCGGTTCGCTGGCCGTGGCCCTGGTGGCCTTTGCCGACACCAGCGTGCTGTCGCGCAGCTATGCGCAGCGCTTGGGCGGGCCAGTCGATCCGAACCAGGAAATGGTCGCGCTCGGTGCCGCCAACCTGGCGGCGGGGTTCTTCCAGGGCTTCCCGATCAGCAGCAGTTCGTCACGCACGCCATTGGCCGAAGCGGCCGGTGCGCGCTCGCAGATGACCGGCGTGGTCGGCGCGCTGGCCGTGGCCGCACTGTTGCTGGCGGCGCCGTCGCTGCTGTTCCACCTGCCGAGCAGCGTGCTTGCCGCGGTGGTCATCGCCTCGGTCATCGCGCTGATCGAGTGGCGCGACCTGCTGCGCATCTGGCGCATCCAGCGATGGGAGTTCTGGCTGTCGATCGGCTGCATGGCCGGCGTGCTGGCGCTGGGGGCGATCCAGGGCATCGCGCTGGCCATCGTCATCGCCGTCATCGAGTTCCTGTGGGATGGCTGGCGCCCGCACTCGGCGGTGCTGGGGCGGGTGCAGGGGATCGACGGTTATCACGACATCGTGCGTCATCCCGAGGCACGGCGCGTGCCGGGGCTGGTGCTTTTCCGCTGGGATGCGCCGCTGTTCTTCGCCAACGCCGAGCTGTTCCAGACGCTGGCAATGCAGGCGGTGGCCACCTCGCCCACGCCGGCGCGATGGCTGGTGGTGGCGGCCGAGCCGGTGACCAGCATCGACGTCACCGCCGCCGATGTGCTGCAGGATCTGGACCGGCAGCTTCAGCAGGTCGGCATCGAGCTTTGCTTTGCCGAGATGAAGGGGCCGGTGAAGGACAAGCTCAAGCGCTTCGGTCTGTTCAGCCAGTTCGGCCAGCAGACCTTCTTTGCGACAGTGGACGAAGCGGTGCGAGCCTATCTGGCGGCGCACCCGGCGCAGGCCGAAGACTGGCGCGGCTGAGGCCACCTGCCCTGCAGCGCTGACCAGCCATTGGCGGGGGTGATGGGCAGCTTGCGGCGCAAAGCCGCCGAATACGAGCAGCCTTCACCGCAGAGGAACGAAGGACGCAGAGGTCCGCAGAGAAATACAGGAAACGATTTGAATCCATTGCATTTCCTCTGCGCCAACTCTGCGTCCTCCGCTGCTCTGCGGTGAATGAATTCGGTGTTTCGCCAGCGGCGGCTTTGCGCCGCGAACTGCCGGTGGCAGCAGTGCGAACGGACGCGCCACCGCCACCGCAGCCGTCGCGCACCGCGCTGAGCCGCTGGCCCACGATGAGTGTTTGCGCATCGGGGTTCATGGAGTGCCTTGCGCTGGCTACCTCAAAGCGTGCCGGCCGGGCCGAAGCCGAACATGCGCGACAGCACACGCGTGGGGAACTGGTGTGCCGCGTCGTTGTAGCTGGCCACGGCGTCGTTGAACAGTTGGCGCGCGAAGGCCAGGCGTTGCGTGGCCTCGCTCAGCGCGGCCACATGCGGCGCCAGCGTGGCATCGGTACCCAGACCGGTGCGGTGCTCGACCAGCGCCAGCAGCCGCGACAGCGCCGAGGCCAGCGCCGATTCGGCCGTGGACAGCGCTGCGGCGCGCCGCGCAAGCGCCGGCCGGGCGCGCAACGCATCCGCGGCGGCGTGTACCTGCGCCAGAGCCGCCTGCACCGCATTGAGCGCACCCTGTTCGTCGGGAAAGTGCATGCGCAGCCCGCTGACCAGCGGCGTGACCGCCGCCGCACGACGCTGCAGCGGCTCGTCCACCTGGGCCCAGGCGGCAATGATCTGGTTGCGCAGCTCGACCAGGCGGTTGTAGGCGCCCAGTGTCCAGAACACCAGCAGCGCCGCCAGCGCCACCACAGCCATCTGCTCGGTGCTCATCGGCGCAAAGCATTCGCAGCCGGGCGTGAGGGATGGCGCTCGATGTCGTTGGACAGGCCCTGGCGCTCGCGGTGGCGGTTGAACAGCGCGTGCAGGCGCCGGGGCGCGGCCTCCTGGACGACGAACCCCTGCACATCGTCGGCAAAGCGCGCGCGCCTGGCCCCGGGCGGCATCGTCAGGCCGCTGCGCAGCGAATCGATGACGTACAGCTCGCCCACCGGGAAGCTCATCGACAACACATTGAAGAAGGCCTTGCGCAAGGCATCGCCGCCGTTCCAGCGCGCGGCGATGGGCGGGCGCAGGTCGATCAATAGGCGGCGGACAACGAGTGGCGTCATCAGGGCAGGCGCGGCGCGCGCCAACACGTGGCAGGGGAAACGATGCCCTTTGCAGCCATGCGGCAGTGTACTTTCGATGCCCGCAAGGCTTCGTGCCGAAGCCGCCCGGCGCCACCGCATGATGGCAGCCCGCGATCGCGGCGACGCTTAACATTTGCCGTGCCAGCCACGGGTGCGACATACCTAGGGATGGGGACGAGGCACACTTTGTGGTGCGATGCCTGCCACCCGAACCCACAGGAGATCACATGAGCCAAGCCGCCGATATCGCCCGTTCACGCCAGTTCGTGCGCAGCGCCGTGCTGCCACCTGCGCCCCAGGCCACGCGCAGCGCCGGTATCAACGACACCGCGGACGTGGGGCTCGAAGCCGGCAAGGCGCAGGCGGCGGTGGTCGGCTCGGACCTGCTGTCCTTTGCCACGAGCGTGTCGCCGCAGTGGCGCCAGGACCTGATCAACTGCTCGTTGTTCGCGCAGTTGTGGGCCAAGGCCGAAGTGGCCGACCCGCGGCGCATCTTCGACTGGTACGACAGCTACTTCGGCGCCTTGCAGCAACTGGGCTGGATGGTTCAGGACCAGGGTTTCGCGGTGTATGTCGAGACGAGCCAGAACTTCTCGGCCCACGAGGCCATCCTGAAAGTGGCCGCGAGCCTGCTGATGCCTTCGGCCGGCTCGCTGGCGCTGGTGAAAGGCACGCTC
>DASQFA010000274.1:0-7613 GCA_035633375.1 Rubrivivax sp. | reverse complement strand
GGTCGATCTGGATTACCACGTGCGGCGCATCAGGCTGCCGCGGCCCGGCACTGCTGCGCAGTTAGAAGACTGCGCCGGCCGGCTGCATGCAGAACTGCTCGACCGCAGCCGGCCGCTGTGGCAACTGGTGGTCATCGACGGCTTGCAAAGCGGCCAGGCAGCGTACTACTTCAAGGTGCACCATGCCGTGGTCGACGGGCAGTCCGGGGTCATGCTGGCGCAGACGCTGTTCGACTTGACGCCCAAGCCGCGGCGCATCCTGCCCGGCGCGGCCGCGCCGGCCGAGCATCCGGGCAAGGCCGCGCTGGCCGCGGCTGCGCTGAAGCACGACGTCGGCCAGTACATCAAGCTGATCCGACACTTGCCCGAGGTGGTGAAGACACTCTCCGGGCTCTTCGGCGCCATGCCCGATGGCGCCAAGGGCCGGCTCTCACAGAACGCCGCCTTCGGCCCGAAGACCGCGCTGAACCTGCCGGTCAGCGGCGCGCGTGGCTTTGCCGGGGCCTCGATTGCGCTGCACACGCTCAAGGCCCTGGCGGCGGCACACGAGGCCAAGCTCAACGACGTGGTCATGGCGCTGTGCAGCGGCATGCTGCGCCGCTATCTGGCCCAGCACGGCGGCATCCCGAAAAAGCCGCTCATCGCGGCCATGCCGATCTCGGTGCGGCAAGCCGGCAACACCGAATACACCACGCAGGCGACGATGGCCGTGGTCAACCTGAACACGCACATCGCCGATCCGGTGAAGCGGCTGCGCGCCATTCGCGACGCCGCCGGCGCTGTCAAGGCGGTGGCCCAGCGTGCCAAGGGCCTGATGCCGACCGACTTCCCGACCATCGGCGTGCCCTGGGTGATGCACGGCCTGGCCACGATGTACGGCCGCTCGGGCATCGCCAAGGCCTTGCCGCCGCTGGCCAACGTGGTCATCTCCAACGTGCCTGGTCCGCAGGTGCCGCTGTATGCCGCCGGCGCGCGCATGCTGCACTACTGGCCGATGTCGATCGTCGAACACGGCCTGGGGCTGAACATCACCGTGTTGAGCTACGCCGGATCGATGGACTTCGGTTTCACCACCGCGCTCAACGTGGTGGCCGACGCGCGCGAACTGTCGGCAGCGTTGATGCAGGCGCTGGATGAACTGGTGGCCGCCACCCAGCCACCCGAACGCCGAAAACCGGTGCTTCGAGCGGCAGCCCTGCCGACGCTGCCCAAGGCTGCGGCCAAGGGGGTGGACAAGACCTCGGCGCGCAAGCGATCTGCCGCCCGGCGCCCGGCCGTCTGATTGCTTTCAGCCCGGTAGGGCGCGCCGCCTATGCCGACTGCGGCGGCGCCGCGCCGCGTAGCGCGGCACTGGCGCGCAAGGCGCCGACCTCGATGCCGTTCCAGTTCTTCAGCAGCACTTCGCTGAGGCTGCGCATGAAGGCGGCCTCGGTGTTGTCCAGCGCCACGTAAGCCTCGATCAGCGCGGCCATCACCACCTCGGCCGCACGCGCGTTGTTGCCGTCGTCGATCTTGATGGCCACGCCCAGGCCGCGCCCGGGCAGGGCCGCGCAATACACGCCTTCGGCACCGCCCTTGCAGAACACGCGCTCGCCCAGCCGCTGCATCACCCGGGTGTCGAAGCGGTCGGTGCCGCCGACCATGAACGGCGCGGCAGCCACCGCCCGGCGCAGCCGGCGTGCGGCGCGGGCCTGGCCGTCGCTCAGCCCGGTGCCGGTGCCCACGCGTGCAAAGGCCACGGCCAAGTGCTGCAGCGGGATGCCGAAGGTCGGGATCGAGCAGCCGTCGATGCCCTGCGGCGTGTTCGACAGGTCCCAGCCGGTGGCGCTTTGCAGCGCCTGCGTCACCTCGCGCATGACCGGGTGGCCGGCCTGCACATAGCCCTTGGCAAAGCCGCGCAGCGGCTGGCCGCCGTTCATGCGGCAGGCCAAGCAGATGAAGCCGGCGTGTTTGCCCGAGCAGTTGTTGTGCAGTGCGCTGGGGGTGTCGCCGCGCGCGGCCATCGCGCGCTGCAAGGCCTCGCGATAGGGCCAATGCGCGCCGCATTCCAGCGCCTGCAGGTCCACGCCGGCCTTGGCCAGCATGGCCGCGGCGGTGGCCACATGCGCCGGCTCGCCGTTGTGCGAGGCGCAGGCCAGGGCCAGTTCCTCGTCGTGCAGGTTCAGCGCGTCGGCGGCGCCACTTTCCAGCAGCGGCAGTGCCTGCAGCACCTTCACGGCAGAGCGCGGAAAGATCGGCCGCTGGATGTCGCCCAGCGCCAGCACGCAGGCGCCATCGGCGTCGAAGACGGCGAGCGCGCCACGGTGTGCCGATTCGACGGCATGGCCACGATGGGCTTCGACCAACACGGGGTTCATGTCGCGCTCCTGTGGACTCGGGGCATCGACTGTAGTCGCTGTCGGTGGTTGCGCACCCATGCGCCGGTCGGTGCGTGGGCGCGTTGACAATCGCCGCATGGCCGATGCCGCACCCCACCCCCCGCGTTGCCTGGGCGTCGATTTCACCAGCCGGCCGACGCGCCGCAAACCGGTGCTGCTGGCCGAAGGCGAATGCCATGGCCGCCTGCTGCGGCTGCGCGCGCTGCACGTGCATGCCGAGTTCGCCGGCCTGGCGAAGGCGCTGGCCGCGCCGGGGCCCTGGGTCGGCGCCTTCGACTTCCCCTTCGGCCTGCCGCGTGAGCTGGTCGAAACGCTCGGCTGGCCTTTGCAGTGGCCCGCGTTGATGCGTCACTACCAGGCCCTGAGCCGTGAGCAGATCCGCACCACCTTCAAGGCCTTCTGCGATGCGCGCCCGGCGGGGGCCAAGTTCGCGCATCGTGCCTGCGACCGTCCGGCCGGATCGAGCCCGTCGATGAAGTGGGTGAATCCGCCGGTGGCCTACATGCTGCATGCCGGTGTGCCGCTGCTGATCGACGCGGGCGTCTTCATGCCCGGCCTGCACGACGGTGACCGCAGCCGCGTGGCGCTGGAGGGCTACCCCGGGCTGCTGGCGCGCGAGCTGATCGGCACGCGCCCGTACAAGAGCGACGATGCGGCGCGGCAGGACACGCTGCGCCTGATCGCGCGCAAGGACATCGTCACCGCGCTGGAGCAGGGCCGCACGCGGCTGGGCCTGCGCTTGAAGGTGTCGCCGGCGCAGCATGAGCGGCTGGTCGAAGACGCCTCGGGCGATTGCCTCGACGCGGTGTTGTGCCTGATGCAGGCCGCCTGGGCAAGCCATCAGCCGGGCTATGGCCTGCCAGCGGACATCGACCCGCTGGAGGGCTGGATCGTCAGCGCCTGAGCCCGCGTGCCCGTGCTTGCCGACGCCACCCCAGCCGAACCGCGGCCCTTGCTCGAGGACGCAGCCACTTGAACGATCCAGTCCCGGCGCATGCCGAAGCCGTGCAGGCCTGGTTCGAGGCCCGTGGCTGGTCGGTCTTCGACTTCCAGCGCCAGGTCTGGGCTGCCATGCGGCTGGGGCAAAGCGGCCTGCTCCATGCCACCACCGGCAGCGGCAAGACCTATGCGGTGTGGCTGGGCGCGCTGCAGCGCGCAGCGCTTTTCGAAGGGGCCGGGGCGGCAACCCAACCCGTCGCGGGAGAGGCGTCCGCCCGCCCCGTCACGTACGAGGCAGGGCGCTGCGGGGGCGCAGTGCGCAAGACGCCTGCGGCCGGCGGGCTGCAAGTGCTGTGGCTGACGCCGATGCGCGCGCTGGCCGCCGACACCGCCCGCGCGCTGCAGCAGCCGCTGCCGGCGCTGGCGCCGCACTGGACGGTCGGTTTGCGCACCGGCGACACCCCCGCGGCCGAGCGTGCACGCCAGGACAAGCGCCTGCCCAACGCGCTGGTGACGACGCCCGAATCGCTGACGCTGCTGCTGACGCGCGAACGTGCCAAAGAGGACTTCGCCGCGCTGCACACCGTCATCGTCGACGAGTGGCACGAGCTCATTGCCAACAAGCGCGGCGTGCAGGTGCAGCTGGCGCTGGCGCGGCTGCGGCAGTGGCACCCGCAGCTGGTGGTGTGGGGGCTGTCGGCCACGCTCGGCAATGTCGATGAGGCGATGCATGCGCTGCTGGGTGCGCGCCCGGCGCACACCGGCCTGCTGGTGCGCGGGCGCATCGACAAGGCCTTGCTCATCGACACGCTGCTGCCGCACGAACCGGGGCGCTTTTCCTGGGGCGGGCACCTGGGCACGCAGATGTTGCGCCCGGTGGTGGACGAGATCGAGCGCTCGTCGACCACGCTGGTCTTCACCAACGTGCGCTCGCAGGCCGAAGCCTGGTACCAGATGATCCTGGGCCAGCGACCCGACTGGGCCGGCCAGATCGCGCTGCACCACGGCTCGCTCGACAAGAGCGTGCGCGAATGGGTCGAGGCCGGGCTCAAGGCCGGCACATTGCGCGCCGTGTTCGCCACCTCATCGCTGGACCTGGGCGTGGACTTCCTGCCGGTCGAGCGCGTGCTGCAGATCGGCAGCGCCAAGGGCGTGGCGCGGCTGCTGCAGCGCGCCGGCCGCTCGGGCCACCAGCCCGGCCGGCCCAGCCGCGTGACGCTGGTGCCGACGAATACGCTGGAGCTGGTCGAGGCCGTGGCCGCACGCCGCGCCGCGCTGGCCGGCCAGGTGGAAGCGCGCAGCGCGCCGCATCAGCCGCTGGACGTGCTGGTGCAGCACCTGGTGAGCATGGCCCTGGGTGGCGGCTTCGGCGCCGAGGCGATGTGGCGCGAAGTGCGCACCGCCTGGAGCTACCGCGCCTTGACGCGCCCGGCCTTCCAGTGGGCGCTGGACTTCGTGGTGCGCGGCGGCGACAGCCTGCAGGCCTATCCCGAGTACCAGCGCGTGGTCTGGCAGGACGGCCGCTACCGCGTGCCCAGCCGCGGCATCGCGCTGCGCCATCGGCTGCAGGTGGGCACCATCGTCGCCGACGCCTCGATGCAGGTGAAATGGCTCGGCGGCGGCACGCTCGGCACGGTGGAAGAGAGCTTCATCGCGCGGCTGAAGCCGCGCGACTGCTTCGTCTTCGGCGGGCGCGTGCTCGAATACGTGCGCACGCAGGACATGGCCGCCTATGTGCGCAAGACGACGGCCAGGCGTGGCATCGTGCCGGCCTGGAGCGGTGGGCGCATGCCGCTGTCCAGCGAGCTGGCCGATGCCACGCTGGCGGTGCTGGACGGCTGCGCGCAGGGCGACTGGCTCGAGCCCGAGTTGTCGTGCGCCGGGCCGATGCTGCAGGCGCAGCTGCGGCTGTCGAAGCTGCCGAGCTCGAAGACGCTGCTCGTCGAACGCCTGCGCTCGCGCGAAGGGCACCACCTGTTCCTGTACCCCTTCGCCGGGCGCCTGGTGCACCTGGGGCTGGCCTCGCTGCTGGCTTGGCGGCTGAGCCATGCCGCGCCCAACACCTTCAGCCTCAGCGTCAACGACTATGGTTTCGAACTTCTCAGCGCCGAAGAACCCGGCCTCGACAGCCTTCATGCGCGCACGCTGTTCGGCGATGCCGACATGCTGCACGACGTGCTCGCCAGCCTGAACAGCGGCGAGTTGGCGCAGCGGCGCTTTCGCGAGATCGCGCGTGTCGCCGGCCTGGTGTTCAGCGGTTACCCCGGCGCACCGAAGAGCACGCGCCAGTTGCAGGCCTCGTCGAGCCTGTTCTTCGCGGTCTTCCGCAAGTACGACCCCGGCAATCGCCTGCTCGGCCAGGCCGAGGAGGAAGTGCTGTCGCAGGAGCTGGAAATCGCGCGGCTGCGCGGCGCGCTGAAACGCATGCGCAGGCTGCGCCTGGAGTTCGTCGAACTGGGCGTGCCCAGCCCTTTCAGCCTGCCGCTGATGGTGGAGCGCTTTCGCGAACAGCTGACGACCGAGAAGCTGGCCGACCGGCTGGCGCGTCTGCTGCAGGATGCGCAAGCGGCATTGGCAGCGCCTGCGCCGGCGCAGCGAAAAGCGCGCCGGCGCTGATGCGGCGCCAAGCCGCATCAAGCAGCAGCCATTGCGGCAAAGGTCACAACCGTGCATCCGGGGCTGAAGCAGAATCCGGCCGAGACGGTGCCCAGCGCCTGGGCGCCCATGCGGCAAAGGCCATCGATGCGCATCCCCCCGGTTTGTTCGAGCCGAAGAGTCCTGTCATGAAGCGCTACATCACGATGGCGCTGTGTCTGCTGAGCCTGGGCGTTTGCCTGGCGGCCAACCCGGCGGCCAAGACCGTCGACGGCACGGTGACGCGGGTCACCGACGGCGACAGCCTGTGGCTCGAACTGGCGCAGGGAGGTGCGCCGCTGGAATTGCGGATGCTGGACATCGATGCACCGGAGATCTGCCAGGTCTGGGGGCCCGAAGCCAAGCAGGCCCTGCAGGAACTGGTGCTGAAGAAGCCGGTGAGCGTGCGCATCAGCGGCCGCGACACACATGGCCGCACGCTCGGCACCGTGTATTTGGACACGCTCAACGTGAACAAGTCGCTGGTGCAGGAGGGCCATGCGTGGAGCAACCGCTACAAGTTCGACCGCGGCCCTTACGTGGCCGACGAGCGCATGGCCAAGGCGCTGAGCCGCGGCTTCAACAGTGTCGGCGGCGGCGCAGTCATGCCCAGGGATTTCCGGCGCGATCACGGGCCGTGCCAGATGGGCGAGGTGACGCTGTCGGTGGCGACCGGCGTGCCTTCCGCCGCTGCGCCGGCGACCGCAGCCGCCGTCGCGCCCAAAGTGGCTGCGGCTTCACCCGCCACGCCGGCTTTCCGCTGCGACGGCCGCACCTATTGCTCGCAGATGCATTCCTGCGCCGAGGCCACCTACTTCCTGAAGCACTGCCCGGGCGTGAAGATGGACGGCAACGGCGATGGCGTGCCCTGCGAGAAGCAGTGGTGCAATACGTCTCGGTGAGCCGGACACTTCTCGGGCATTGACTGTCTTCAGCGCGTAGCAGTCGCTCAAGTCTTGACGAAGTAGTGCCGCTCCCGGCCATGAGCAGTCCTCGGCGGAGGGCTGCTCCGTCGCCAGCTGCTCCTCGTATCGGACTTCATTGCCCTGGTGGCCAAACAATGGCTAAAATGGCCAATCATCGGAGGATCCCACCATGCGCGTCACCGCCACCGAAGCGAAGAACCGTTTTGGCAGTCTCTGCGCCCAGGCCAAGCGCGGACCCGTTTTCGTGGAAAAGGCCGGTCAACTTGATACCGTGATCCTCTCGGCCGAGGAATACCAGGCCCTGCAGGCCAACCACGACAAGGCCCGCCGCGCCGCGCGCAAGAAGACGTTCGAATCCGAGTTTGGTGACTGGATTACCGCTCAGAACGCCCGCATCGAAACACACGGCATTCCTGGTGCCGACCTGCGCCCGTGGTGAGCGGTTGATGGCCCAATACGACGTTTACACCAACCCAAGCAGCAGCGCGACCACCGGCATCCCGTACGTGGTCGTGATCCAAAGTGACTTGCTCGATGCCCTGGCCACGCGGCTAACCATGCCGCTGGCTGTGCCGGACGTCACAACCAAGGTGCCGACCGCCCTGTGTCCGGTCATCACGGTCAACGGCAAGCGCCTGCATGCGCTGGCGCACTTTGCCGCACCTTTACCTGCCAAGATCTTGCGGCGACCGGTCGACAACGTGGCAGCGCAGGCCAACGCGCTGGTTTCAGCCAT
>DASQFA010000273.1:0-4501 GCA_035633375.1 Rubrivivax sp. | reverse complement strand
GGCCACCTGCTTGATCTTGCTGCGCAGAGAATCACCTTCCTGCAGCGCATAGTCGGCGGCGATGACCTTCTTGCCGATGACGTCGCTGACCATCGTGCCGGCGGCGATGCGCAGGCCCTTCATCTCGTCGCGGTAGCGCGCCGGGTCCTCGCCGCCTTCGCCGGTATTGCTCTTGCCGCCGATGCGGTTCATGGCCACGGCCAGCGTGCTGTGCGCCTCGGTGCTGATCGAGCCGAGCGACATCGCGCCGGTGGCGAAACGCTTGACGATTTCACTGGCCGGCTCCACCTCTTCCAGCGCGATGGCCTTGGCCGGATCGACCTTGAACTCGAACAATCCGCGCAGCGTCATGTGGCGCTTGCTCTGGTCATTGATGATCTGCGCGTATTCCTTGTAGGTCTCGAACTTGCCCGAGCGCGCGCTGTGCTGCAGCTTGGCGATGGCGTCCGGCGTCCACATGTGCTCTTCGCCGCGCACGCGCCAGGCATATTCGCCGCCGGCGTCGAGCATGCCGGCCAGCACCGGGTCATTGCCGAAGGCGGCGCGGTGCATGCGCAGCGCCTCCTCGGCCACCTGGAACACGCCGATGCCGCCGATCTGCGAGGCCGTGCCGCGGAAGTACTTTTCCACCAGCGTCTTTTCCAGCCCGATGGCTTCGAACAGCTGCGCGCCGCAGTAGGACATGTAGGTGCTCACGCCCATCTTGGACATGATCTTCGACAGCCCCTTGCCGATGGCCTTGACATAGTTGTAGATGGCCTTGTCGGCCGACAACTGGCCGCTCAGGCCCTGGTGCATCGAGGCCAGCGTCTCCAGCGCCAGGTACGGGTGCACGGCCTCGGCGCCGTAGCCGGCGAGCACGGCGAAGTGATGCACCTCGCGCGCGCTGCCGGTCTCGACCACCAGCCCGGCGGTCGTGCGCAGGCCTTCGCGCACCAGATGGTGGTGCACGGCCGACAGCGCCAGCAGCGCCGGGATGGCGACATTCCCCCGGTCCATGCGCAGGTCGGTGATGATCAGGATGTTGTGGCCGCTGCGGATGGCATCCACGCTCTCGGCACACAGCGAGGCCAGCTTGGCCTCGATGCCGGCCGCACCCCAGGCCAGCGGGTAGCAGATGTCCAGCTCATGGCTGCGGAACTTGCCCGAGCTGTGTTCGGCGATGCCGCGCAGCCGCGCCATGTCGTCGAAGTCGAGCACCGGTTGTGTCACCTCCAGCCGCATCGGCGGATTCACCGCGTTGATGTCCAGCAGGTTCGGCTTCGGCCCGATGAAGCTGTTCAGGCTCATCACGATGGCCTCGCGGATCGGGTCGATCGGCGGGTTGGTGACCTGTGCGAAGAGCTGCTTGAAATAGTGGTACAGCGGCTTGCTGCGGTCGGACAGCACCGCCAGCGGCGAATCGTTGCCCATCGAGCCGGTGGCCTCCTCGCCCAGCTGTGCCATCGGGCTCATCAGGAACTTGATGTCTTCCTGGCTGTAGCCAAAGGCCTGCTGGCGGTCGAGCAGCGGCTCCGCGAAGCTGCCGATCGCGCCTTGCGCGGCAATCGAGTCGAGGCGGATGCGCACCGTCTCGATCCACTGACGGTAGGGCTTGGCAAAGGCGAACTGGCTCTTCAGCTCCTCGTCGTCGATGATGCGGCCCTGCTCGAAGTCGATCAGGAACATCTTGCCCGGCTGCAGCCGCCACTTGCGCACGATGCGGTTCTCGGGGATCGGCAGCACGCCAGACTCGGAGGCCATGACCACCAGGTCGTCGTCGGTGACGATGTAGCGTGCCGGGCGCAGGCCGTTGCGGTCGAGCGTGGCGCCGATCTGCTTGCCGTCGGTGAAGGCCATCGCCGCCGGTCCGTCCCAGGGTTCCATCATCGCCGCGTGGTACTCGTAGAACGCGCGGCGCCTCACGTCCATGTGCTCGTGCTGTTCCCAGGCTTCCGGGATCATCATCATCGCCGCGTGCGCCAGCGGGTAGCCGGCCATCGTCAGCAGCTCCAGCGCGTTGTCGAAGGTGGCGGTGTCGGACTGGCCCTCGAAGCTGATCGGGTAGAGCTTGGCCAGATCCTCGCCCAGCACCGGCGACTTCATCACGCCTTCGCGTGCGCGCATCCAGTTGAAGTTGCCCTTGACGGTGTTGATCTCGCCGTTGTGCGCCACCATGCGGTACGGGTGCGCCAGCGGCCATTGCGGAAAGGTGTTGGTGGAAAAGCGCTGGTGCACCAGCGCGAAGGCTGAAGCGGCACGCGGATCGGCCAGGTCTGTGTAATAGCGCCCCACCTGGTCGGCCAGCAGCAAGCCCTTGTAGATGACGGTGCGGCAGCTCATGCTGGGCACGTAGTACTCGCGGCTATGGGTCAGCTTCAGCGCCTGGATGGCGCTGCTCGCCGTCTTGCGGATGACATAGAGCTTGCGCTCCAGCGCGTCGGGCACGATCACGTCGGGGCCGCGGCCGATGAAGATCTGGCGGATCACCGGCTCCTTGGCGCGCACCGTGGGCGACATCGGCATGTCGCGATCGACCGGCACGTCGCGCCAGCCGAGCAGCACCTGGCCTTCGGCACGCACCGCGCGCTCGAGTTCGTTCACGCAGGCCAGGCGCGAGGCATGCTCCTTGGGCATGAAGACCATGCCCACGCCGTACTCGCCCGGCGGCGGCAGCTGCACGCCCAGCGCGGCCATCTCGGCGCGGTAGTAGTCGTCCGGGATCTGGATCATGATGCCCGAGCCGTCGCCCATGAGCTTGTCGGCGCCGACCGCACCGCGGTGGTTCAGGTTCTCCAGGATCTTCAGGCCCTGCTGGATGATGCTGTGCGACTTGATGCCCTTGATCTGCGCCACGAAACCCAAGCCGCAGGCGTCACGCTCACGGGCTGGGTCGTACAGGCCGTGCTGCGCCAGTGCGGCTTGTTCGTCGCGGTCGGCCGAGGCCAATGCCAATGACACGGAAGAATCGTCGGCGGTGTTCATGGCGCGTTCCTTTGCATGTTCCGGTTTCCGGGCGAGGATTATGGCAGCGCAGCGTTCGCAGGCAAAAGCAATTAAATAGGGTCAGGCTCAATTAAACGAGCGAAGTGCAAATGACCATACTAATTGGGGACACATCAACAGGAAGCTGAGTTTCCGGCGATTGGCCTCTCCCGTCAGGACCAGCACGATGCGTGCCAGGCACCGCGCGTGGCCGACCTGCCCAGGTCAGCCGAGGCCGGATCTGGGCGACCGTCCAGCGCCGACAGCGCGCCAGGGGCGCCAGGGGCGCCGATCCTCTCGAGGGGAGATCCCCGTGCACGGTCGACGCATCGCCATTGACGCCGTCGCGGCCGTCGGCGCCGGCGATTTCAGCTCGCGCGCGCACGACGCGGCGGGCGTCCTCTGGCCCGCGGCCGCACCGGGCGACCAAGCACCTGCGTCACCTGCGCCAGGAACTCCGGCGAACCCAGAGCCCAGCCATTGGCGGCGGCATGTTCGATGTGCTGCAGCGACACGTCGTCCAAGGCTTGCGCAAGCAGCGTCGCATAGGCCGCCTCGCGCTCGAAGGGCGTGTTGCCCAGCTGCCAGAACTCCGGCGGATCGACGATCCGGTTGTCGCGTCGCAGGCCCAGTCGATGCGGCGCGCTCGTCCAGTGGCCGGTCTGCACTGAATCGGCCAAGCCCAGACGCGCGGCCATCGTGTCGATCGCCCGCAGGCAAAGCAGCGTAGGCGCGCCGTCCTGCACCACGCCGGCGCGGAAGCGCCCCTCCCACAGGGTGCCGCGGCGCCCATGCCGGCGGTTGAAGGCCGCCACGTAGCGCCGGCCCAGCGCCTGCATGGTGCGGCTCAGGGCAGCTTCGGTCGGCGGCGTCAGCAGCAGCTGCACCTGGTTGTCGAGCAACGCATAGGCATGCACGGCGACGGCGTTGGCGCGCGCGGCATCGTGCAGTGCCGCCAGATACTGGTGCCGATCTTCGTCGTCGCCGAAGACGGGCTGAGCGTTGTGCCCGCGCTGCACCACATGGTGGATGTGGCCGGGCAGCACGAGCCTGCGTTGTCGGGCCATGTCGGCAGGCGCTGCGTGGTGCGGCGATCGAAACCCGGCGCGGCGCTCAGGCGGCGTCGGCGAAAAGCACCCGCCCGGTCAGGCGCTGGTGTTCGCGCAGCGCGAAGCGGTCGGTCATGCCGGCGATGTAGTCGCACACCGCCAGCGCGCAGGCCGCACTCCCCGCCTCCCCGGCGCGGGCCTGCCACCAGGGCGGCAGCAGCGCGGGGGCGCCGTGCAGCAGGCTGAACAGCATCTGCAGCACACGGCGGGATTTCGCCATGGAGCGGTTGACCCGCCAGTGCCGGTACATGCGCTGGAACAGGAAGGCGCGGAGCTGGTTGTTCGCCTCCTGCATGCCCTCGGAGAAGCCGACCACCGGGCGATCGGCGGCGCGGATGTCGTCGGCGCTGCCGGGCGCAAGCCGCGCGATGCGGGCGCGCGCCTCGGCGACGACGTCGTTGACCATGGCGTTGATCACCCGCCGCACC
>DASQFA010000272.1:0-2487 GCA_035633375.1 Rubrivivax sp. | reverse complement strand
GAATTGGAAGAGAGGTCCACAAAGGTCAACGGGCTAGCCCCCTGCGGAACTAACCCGTTGATTTCATTGGTGCGGCTGGCAGGAATCGAACTCACTACCACTTGGTTCGTAGTTGCCAGAGCGCATCTAAGATGTTGATTTATAAGGGGTTGTCGCCGTCCGTTCCGACCGATTTTAGGCTGTTTTGAACTGTTCTGAGCATCTGAGTCCCCCAAAAGTCCCCCACGGAATTTGAGAACGAATCTTGTTTGTCAGTGGGGTTGTCTCGGTACCGAGTCAATCATGGGCGACGAACAGATCGGCCGCTGCGGCTTCAACGCGGTACCCCATGGCGCGGTAGCCGACCTGGCGCTTCGCCCACATCCGCATCAGCGCCGGGTGCCCGGCATCGACGAAGTCCACGATCTGCACATGCGTCTTCCCTGCGTGCTCGCGGTGCAGCCGCCCGGCGTATTGCTGCAGGGTGCCCTTCCACGAGATCGGCATCGCCAGCACCAGCGTGTCGAGCGGCGGATGGTCGAATCCCTCGCCCACCAACTTGCCGGTGGACAGCAGGACACGTGGCGCGCCAGGTGCCAGCGCTTCCAGCCTGGCCAAGGCGGCCACCCGCTGCTTTTTCGAGGACCGGCCCTGCAGCGTAACCAGGTCCTCAACCCGCCCGCCCAAGGCCGCCTCGATTGCCGCGAGATGCTCGGTGCGCTCGGTCAGAACCAGAATCTTCCTGCCTTGCTTGTAGGCGTCGACGATTTCCTCGGCAATCCTGGCCGTGCGGGCGTCATCAATCGCTAGCGTCCGGAAGACCTCCTGGATGCCGGCGTCGGGCGACACGATGACTGTCGCGGACAGGACGCGCGGCGTCACCTCCAGAGTCTCCGGCGCACCGTCCGGCTTCGCTGCCGTATGCCGAATCGGCCCGCACTGCATGAAGATGATGGGCTGCTGCCCGTCGCGCCGTATGGGTGTGGCTGTCAGGCCAAGCACGTACTTGGCCTTGGCTCGCTTCAGGATCGCCTCGAACGAGAAGGCCGACAGGTGATGGCACTCGTCGACGACGATCTGTCCGTAGTTCTCGACCAATGAATCGACCTCGCCCTGCCGCTGACCCCTCCCGGCAAGGGACTGCATCACCGCCACGTCGATCCTGCCGGTCGGTCTGGCCTTGCCGCCGCCGATGGTGCCCACCACGTCAGGGCCAACGCCGAGAAAGGACTGCAGCCGTTCCTTCCATTGCCTGAGCAACTCGGTGCGATGGACCAGGACCAGGGTGTTCACGCCACGGCTGGCGATCAGAGCAGCAGCGGTGACTGTCTTGCCAAACGCCGTCGGCGCGCACAGCACGCCCGTGTCATGCTTCAGCATCGCCTTGGCAGCGGCGTGTTGGTCGGGTCGTAGCGTTCCCACAAAGTCGACCGCGAGCGGTTCGCCCGCCGACCGTTCGTCCCGCAGGTCGCAGCGAATGCCGTGGTCCCGCAGCAGTTGTTGCACAGCCTCCAGGCACCCACGAGGCAGGCCGATGTGCTGGGGGAAGTTCTCGGCGCAGCCGATGACGCGCGGCTTGTCCCACACCGGCATGCGCATGGCTTGCGCACGGTAGAACTCCGGATTCTGGAAGGCGGCCAGACGCACCATGCGGTTCGCCAGTGATTGCGGCAGCGGCCCCTTCTCGACATACACCAGGTTGGCCTGGGTCACCGACACGGACTCCGGCATCGGGCCGGTCAATCGTTGGTTGGCCGACGGACGTGGCTTCCACGGTTCGAGCGAGTCTTCGTCGGCCACGAAAGTCACATCGAGCGGATGTGCGCCACCGGTGGCGCGAAGAATCGTGGGCTCGATGTCGTGCGGCTCCATCGGCCTCACGGACATCAAGAAGGCCCATTGATCCGGAAACGGTTGAAGCGTTTCGTCGACGAACACACTGCGGCCCAGCTCGCGGGGCAGTTTCTGCAGCGGCAAGGCAATCAGGTTGCCGAACCCGCCCTTGGGCAACGTGTCCTGGCTGGGAAAGAGGCGGTCGTACGACGTGAGCTTCAACTGCCGGGTCCGTGCGCAGGTGAAGCTGATCAGGGCCGTGCCGAGGCGACGGGCGTCACGCGCCGCAACGCTTGCCGAGAAGAAGACCCAGGCATGGGCGCCCTCACCCGATCGCGAGACTTCCAAGGCCACGGGCACGCCCGTTTCACTGCAGGACTTCGCGAAAGCCTTGGCGTCCTCACGCCACTCCGCATCGTCGAAGTCCACCGCCAGAAAGTTGCAGGTGTCGTTGGTAAGCAGCGGGTAGACGCCGGTGGTGTGCCGCCCCGCGAGGTGATCGAAGATCGTCCGGTCGGTCAGTGCAGTCAAACTGCGGTGGCCACAGTCGGCGCACTTGATCCTGGGCTTCTCGCAGACACCGGCGCGCCACTCGTTGGCGCAGGCCGGTGCGTAGCCGGTCTTGCCGGCTTTGCTTTCCCAGCGCACTGGGTAGACATCGGTCCGACCGGCGAA
>DASQFA010000271.1:0-7958 GCA_035633375.1 Rubrivivax sp. | reverse complement strand
CTATCACTTTGCCGAGACCAACGCGGCGCTGCACTTCGACCGCGCCGCGGCGCGCGGCATGCGGCTGAACATCCCTTCGAGCACCGCGGTGCGCTTCGAGCCGGGGCAGCAGCGCACGGTGGAGCTGGTCGACTTTGGCGGTGATCGCCGTGTCGTGGGCTTCCGCGGCCTGGTGCAAGGAGCTTTGTGATGACCCCCAAGTTCACTTCGTTCACGGCCCCCCAAGGGGGCGTCAGGGCCCTTCGGGCGGCCGAGCAGGCCCTGTGATGGCCACCATCGGACGACGTGCCTACGCCGAGATGTACGGCCCCACGGTCGGCGACCGCGTGCGCCTGGCCGACACCGAACTCGTCATCGAGGTCGAACAGGACTACACGCTGCGTGCCGGCGGCTACGGTGAAGAGGTCAAGTTCGGCGGCGGCAAGACCATCCGCGACGGCATGGGCCAGAGCCAGCGCATCAATGGCCCCGGCGCGGCCGAGGCAGTGGACTGCGTCATCACCAATGCGCTGATCCTCGACCACTGGGGCATCGTCAAGGCCGACATCGGCCTGCGCGGCCAGCGCATCTGCGCCATCGGCAAGGCCGGCAACCCCGATGTGCAACCCGGCGTGGACATCGTCATCGGCCCGGGCACCGAGGTCATCTCCGCCGAGGGCATGATCGTCACCGCCGGTGCCATCGACAGCCACATCCACTTCATCTGCCCGCAGCAGATCGACGATGCGCTGGCCAACGGCGTGACCACCATGCTCGGCGGCGGCACCGGCCCGGCCACCGGCACGCTGGCCACCACCTGCACGCCCGGCCCGGCGAACATCGCGCGCATGCTGCAGGCGAGCGACGCTTTCGCGATGAACATCGGCTTGCTCGGCAAGGGCAACGCCAGCCAACCCGAAGGCCTGCGCCAGCAGATCGAGGCCGGCGCCATCGGCCTGAAGCTGCACGAGGACTGGGGCACCACGCCTTCGGCGATCGACTGCTGCCTGGGCGTGGCCGAAGAAACCGATACGCAGGTCTCGATCCACAGCGACACGCTCAACGAATCCGGCTTCGTCGAGGACACCATCGGCGCCACCAAAGGCCGCACGCTGTGCGCCTTCCACACCGAAGGCGCCGGCGGCGGCCACGCGCCGGACATCCTGCGCGTGGTGGGTGAGCCCAACTTCCTGCCCTCGTCCACCAACCCGACCATGCCCTACACGGTGAACACGGTGGACGAGCACCTGGACATGCTGATGGTGTGCCACCACCTGGATGCCAGCATTGCCGAGGACCTGGCCTTCGCCGAAAGCCGCATCCGCCGCGAGACCATCGCCGCCGAGGACGTGCTGCACGACCTGGGCGCGATCAGCATGTTCTCCAGCGACAGCCAGGCCATGGGCCGCATTGGCGAGATGGTGCTGCGCTGCTGGCAGACGGCGCATTCGATGAAGCTGCAGCGCGGTGCGCTGAGCGGCGACAGCGAGCGCAACGACAACACGCGCGCCAAGCGCTACGTGGCCAAGTACACCATCAACCCGGCCATTGCCAACGGCATCGCGCACGAAGTGGGCAGCATCGAGGTCGGCAAGTGGGCCGACCTGGTGCTCTGGAAGCCCAAGTTCTTCGGCGTCAAGCCCTCGCTGATCATGAAGGGCGGCTTCATCGCCGTGGCGGCGATGGGCGACCCCAACGCCAGCATCCCGACGCCGCAGCCAGTGCACTACCGGCCGATGTTCGGCAGCTTCGGTGGCGCCGTGGCACGCGGCTCGCTCACCTTCATGAGCCAGGCTGCGGTGGCCGCCGACCTGGGCGAGCAGCTCGGCCTGCGCAAGCCCGTGGCAGCCGTCAGGAAATGCCGCGGCATCGACAAGCGAGACATGGTGCACAACGCCTATGCGCCGGTCATGCACATCGACGCGCAGACCTACGAAGTGCGCGCCGACGGTGTGCTGCTCACCTGCGAGCCGGCCAAGGTGCTGCCGATGGCGCAACGTTACTTCCTGTTCTGAAAACGGCTCGGCAATCCCCCCCTTCGCACAACGCGACAAGGTTGTGCCAGTCGACCTCGGTGGTCGGCCCGCTCCATGCGAGATTTCGGCTCGACCCACCCTTTGGCGGCATGTTGAATGAACTGCGCCGGTCCGCGCTAGCAGCCCTGTTGCTGCTGTGCCTGGCCTGCGGCCTGGCCACGCGGGGCTGGGCCCAGGCCCCCGCCCCGGCCCCGGCCGACGGCGCTGCGGCGACCGAGGAGCAACGCGCGGCGATCATCGCGCCGGCGGACATACCGGCACGCGCCGACGCCGACGAAAAGTTCATCCAGACGCTGCAGCGGCGCACCCAGGCCTCGGCCAAGGTGCAGGGTTTCGAACAGGCCTTGACGCGGCAGGCGGCGGCGCTGACACAACTCACGGAGCTGACCCAGAGCGGGGAGCTGTCGGAGCTTTCGGTGCAGCGCCTGGAAACGCTCGAGCGGCACTGGCTGCTGAACGAGCGTGCCGTCACGCAGACCCGGGCCGAACTAGCGCTTGCCACGAGCGCCATGTCGGAGGACGCTGCCGACCTGGCGCGTCGCCGCGCGGCCTGGCAAGCGACCCTCGCCGACGCCGATCTCTCACCTGCCCTGATACAGCGCGGCAATGAGCTGATCGCCCAGATCGAGCAGGCGCAGAAGCTGCTGGCGGCACCCCTGGCGACCCTGCTGGATCTGGGGCGCAAGGGCAATGCACTGCAGGCGCAACTGCAAGGCGGCCTGAGCGAAGTCTCGGCCCAGGTGGCGGACCAGGACCGGCGCCTGGTGACGATGGATGCGCCGCCCTTGTGGCAGGCGGCAGCCGAGCCGACTCGACCGGAACCGTGGAGCACCGGGTTGCGGCGCAGCCTGGACATCGAGACCGCCTTTGCCCGCGACTACGACGCCGCTCATGTCCGGTTGCGTCTGGGCCTGACCGCCCTTGCACTGCTGCTGTTGCCGCTGATGTTCTGGCTGAAGCGCCGCGCTAACCTGCTGGTCGCCGCTGGCCAGCTTGGCGAGCCGGCCAGGCTGGCGCTGGCGCGGCCCTGGGCCGCCTGGTTGCTGCTGGTGGCGGCCATCGCGGTGCTGTACGACCTGCAGGGGCCGCATCTGCGCCAGCAGCTGGTGATGCTGCTCGCCTGGATACCCGTGTTCGGCTTGCTGCAACGGCGCATCCTGAATGTCGTCGGCCCCTGGGCCTACCTGAGCGCGGTGTTCTATTTTCTCAACGTGGTGGTGTCGCTGCTCATCGCCGACCCGGCGCTGTTCCGCTTTGCCCTGCTGGCCATCACGCTGCTGATGCTGCTGCCGCTGGCCTGGCACCTGCAACGCGCGCGCCGCGCCACCGTCGCAAGCGAGCACCCGCTGCAGAAGCGGGTGTGGAACCTGCTGCGCTGGGTGGCCTGCGCGGTACTGGTCGCGGCCGCCGGCTCGAACATCCTGGGCAACGTCTCGCTGGCGGCGATGCTGGTCTCGGCCACGCTGGTCAGCAGCTACGCGGCGCTGGCCATGCTCGCCGGCAGCAAGGTGCTGCTGTCGCTGTTGCAGGTGCTGCTCGCCGGGCCGACCGTGTCGCGTGTGGCGGCGCGCTACTCGGCCTCGCTGGTGCCGTCGGTGGTCAGCCTGGGGCGCAACCTGCTGGTGCTGGCCTGGCTGATCTTCACGCTGCAGGCCTTTCGCATCTATCGCCCGCTGTCGACCTTCCTGGTGTCGGTGCTGACGCATGAGTTCAAGCTCGGCGAACTGAGCCTCAGCCTGGGCAGCCTGGTGGCCTTTGCAGCCGCCACCTGGGCCGCATTCTGGCTGGCCAGGACGATCCGCCAGGTGCTGGCCGAAGACGTGCTGCCGGCCCTGTCGTTGCCGCGCGGCGTTGGCGGCAGCATTTCGTCGCTGAGCTACTACAGCGTGCTTTTTCTGGGCCTGTTGGCGGCGCTGGCGGCGGCCGGCTTCCACGTCGGCCAGCTGACCATCATCTTCGGCGCACTCGGCGTGGGCATCGGCATCGGCTTGCAGGACGTGGTGCGCAACTTCGTCTCCGGGCTGATCCTGATGTTCGAGAGGCCGATCCAGCGCGGCGATACGGTCGAAGTCGCGGGCATGGAAGGCACGGTGCGCGAGATCGGCCTGCGCGCCACCACCGTCACCACCTTCGATGGCGCCGACGTGGTCGTGCCCAACGGCATGCTGCTCGCCGACAAGCTGGTGAACTGGACGCTCAACGGCACACGGCGCCGCGTCACCATGAACGTCAGCACCGGTTTCGCAGCCGCGCCGCAGCGCACGATCGAGGTCTTGCTGGCGATCGCGCGCAGCGTGAACGGTGTGGCGCTGTCGCCAGCGCCGGCCGTCATCATGACCGGCATGGCGCCCGGCGAGTTGCTCTTCAACGTGCGCGTGTGGACCACCGACTTCAGCGACTGGATCGATGTGCGAACCGAGCTGACGATGAAGATACGAGACGGCCTGGCAGCGGCCGGCATCGAGGTGCCGCGGCCGCAGCGCGAACTCATTGTGCGCAGCATGGCACCGCAGGAGGCACAGGCGCTGGGCCCCGCCAGCGCCGTGGATGACCGCCCAGGCGGCGGCCCGGCAACGCCGACATCAGCGGGCTGATACGCGCGCGCGTTCTGCCGCAAGAGTTCCACGGGCGGCTTGCGGCGCATTCCTGACCTTCACCGTCCGCTATGCGTGCGCGGTCTGCGTGGTGGCGAAGCCGGCGCAGGGCAGGCCGCGAGGCTTCGGTTCGGCGGTCGGCTGCGCCGACTGCCCTGCGATGCTCGCGACCCTGGCCTGGCGCATAACTCGCTACGCGCTTGCGCGCTGCGCACGCGGCCAGGGCCACTGCGCTTCTCGGCGCCTCTCAGGCGCCTCGCGTCCTGCCCTGCACCGTCTTCGCGGCAGCGCTCGAGGTGTTCGCTGGAGAACAACCCCGGCGCGACGCGCCGGACCTTCGGGCGAGATAGCGGACTCTCGTGGACAGCCGCTTTGCGCCGCAAGCAGCCGCTGAAACTCATGCCATTGAACGCAAACGCGCATCAGCAGCGTGCATAACCCGGCACCGCAGCGCCCGGCGCGCATACCGCGGGCCGGCCCAGCGGCGTCAGCGCGACACGCAGTTGCGCACCGTCGGCACCTTGCAGCACGGCGCTACCGCTGTGCCCGCCGGCACCAGGCTGGGTGTCGAAGCGCAGGTTCTGGCCCTCGGCCAGCAGCACGCCCGGATGGTCCTTGGCGCGCACCGTCTTCAGCTGGCAGCTTTGCACCACCTGGCAGTCGCAGCCGGGGGTGGTGGCCAGCGCATAACACCAGTTCGTACCGGTGCTGAAGTGCATGTGCAGCGGCAGGCCGCGTTGCGTGGCCATGAAGCGCAGCTCCGCCATGTCGAACGACAGGTGTTCGGCGGCAGACTTCAGGCGATGCCGCGCCAGCATGCTGCCGAAGGAGGGCAGGGCCAGCGACATCAGCAGCGCCACGATGCCCAGCGCAACCATCAGCTCCAGCAGGGTCAAGCCGCGCGGCTGGTGGATGGCCGTGTGCCTGCGCCAAGGGCGCACGCCGTGCGGTGCGCACCCGCCCGATCGGCGGGCATCAGCTTCGAGGTGGCTCGGCATGGGCGGCAGTCGCAGGCCTTCAGTGGTTCCAGCAGTGCGCAGCGGGTGCAAACTCGGCCAGGCCCTCGCGCACCTGCAGGCGCATGACCGCGCAGGCGGTGTCGCTGGCCACCACCGTGCCGGCGCGCGCGGTGGCACGCACTTCGTAGCGGTTGGGTCCGTCGGCCACGAGTTCGATGTCGTACCAGCCTTCGCCGCTGCGCGCCGACGACGCGCCGCGCAGACCTTGCAGTTGCGTCGCGTACAGGCCGTTGTTCGCGCGAAAGCCTTCCTGCGCCACCTGCACGCGCATCAGTGCCGCCACGGCATCGGCGCGCCGGCCGCGCTGCAGCTGGGCCTGCATCGAAGGCCAGGCGATGGTGGCGAGCACGCCCACCAGCGCCAGCACCACGCACAGCTCCACCAAGCTGAAGCCCGTGGTGAGCCGGCAGCGGCTGTCGCGCATCGCGTGGGGCGCGTCGCCATCAGCGCGACGCCAGCAGGCGCCGCCGCTGTTGGGTGTGGTCGATGTAGCGCTGCAAGCCGCGCTGCGCGGCGCCATCGAGCTCGAGGAACTCACAGCCCAGGCGCAGGCTGGCTCCCCCGCCCTGCATCGCACTCACATGCTGCAAGCGCAGCGTGGCGGTGAAGACGGTGTCGCCATCGAGCTCGATGCGCACGCCGCGCAGGCTGCTGCCGGGCTGCAGCACGGGCACGTTGTCGGGCAGGCTGAGTGCGCAGCCGCCCACGCTGACATCGATGATGCGCAGGTTCAGCCGCATCTCGGGCATCGAGGGGTGGCGCAGACTGGCCTTGGGCGCATGCCGCTCGAAAGTGCGCACACGGTAGCTGCTGCGGCGCTGGAAGCGGTAGATCACGTCGGGCAGGCGTGCCCGCAACGAGCAGGCGTTGGCGCCATGCACCAGCAGCATGTCGAAAAGGTCGAACTGCAGCTTGACGTGGTCCTGGTAGGCCACGGCCACGGCTTCGTCGCACTGCGCCAGGCGTTGCATGTGCACGCTGTCGGCGTCGGCGCTGAAGCTGATCTGCGCGCGCGCCGGGTCCAGCGACCACAGCTGGCTGGTGACGGCGCTGCCCTGCGGTGTGCTCAGGCTCACCGGCACGCTGCCGTCGCGCAGCTGCTTCAGCAGACGCAGGCTCTCGCCCGGGTCATCGACGCGGAAGTCGGCCCACGCATCGGCGCTGCCGTGCGCACCCAGCGCTGCGGGCTGCGTGTCCTGGAACATGGGCCGGGCCGCCTGGGAACGCGCGTCAGTGCAGCGTGCTGCTCTTGCCGTGCAGCAAGCGGTGCAGATCGGGCAGCCAGGGTTCGGCCAGGTTGCGCACCTCGGCATCGTTCACCAAGATGCGCTGCATGATGCGCGACTTGAGCTTGGCCTCGTCCTGGTCCAGGGGCAGCTCGCGTGCCGCCTGCTTGAGCTGGCTGATGAGCAGCACGCAGGCACCTTCGAGCTTGACCACCTGATCCCAGTCGCCCGCGCGCGCGGCGTGCAGCATGTCGGCGCTGGCCTGTTCGATGGCCTCGTAGTAGCTCAGGACGGAAGTGCTCATCGTGGGGTGTTCCATCGGGTGGGAGGTGATTGCGTTCAGGCGCGAGTGGCGCCGGGGGTTATCGAGGCCCAGGCGTCGTGCAGGGGCCGCATCAGGCGGCGGCACTCGTCCAGCGCGGCCGCGTCGTTGTTCAGGTTGGCCTGCACCAGGCGCAGGCTGACATAGGCATACAGGTCGCGCAGGTCGGCGGCCAGGGTGCCGCCGCCCTGCAGGTCGAGGTTGGCCTTCAAGCCTTCATCGACGATGCGTGCGGCACGCCCGATGGCTCGGCACTTGGTCTCGATCGTGCCGTCGCGCAGCGCGCCGAGCGCCTGCGCCAGTGCCTCGTCGAAGCCGTCGAAGAGCATCAGCACCAGCTGGTGCGGCGAAGCGGCGCCGACGCCGGTGACCAAGCCCACCTGTTGGTAGGCGCCGGCGTAGGCGTTGGGTGCATGGGCAGAGGCAGTCGCGAACATGGATGCGGGCTTGGTTGCGGGCTGCCCTGAATATCGGCCCGCCCCGAAGCGACTTGAGCGGCCTCGGCGCAGCGCATGACATGGGATTGGCGCGCCTTCTCGGCCGGGTTCTGGTCGCTCGAAGGCGGCACGGTGGCATGGGTCTGGTGCGAATCGACTTGTGCCGGTTCGTATCCCGCTGCTCGACGACGTTGCGGCTGCTTGCGGCGCATTCCTGACCTTCACCGTCCGCTATGCGTGCGGGGTCTGCGTGGTGGCGAAGCCGGCGCAGGGCAGGCCGCGAGGCTTCGGTTCGGCGGTCGGCTGCGCCGACTGCCCTGCGATGCTCGCGACCCTGGCCTGGCG
>DASQFA010000270.1:0-4817 GCA_035633375.1 Rubrivivax sp. | reverse complement strand
TCATCAGCCCCTGCGTGGCCTTCAACAACCACGAAGGCAGCACGCGCAGCTACGACTATGTGCGCGAGCACAACGAGGCCGTCAGCCGCATCGACTTCATCGACCTGGCGCAGGAAATCAGGGCCGAGCCTTCGCCCGGCGGGGTGATCGAGCTGCCGCAGCACGACGGCAGCGTCATGCGCCTGCGCAAGCTGCATGCCGAGTACGAGCCGACCGACCGTGTCAGCGCGATGAACCTCGTGCATGCGCTCCAGGCCAGGGGCGAAGTTGTCACCGGGCTGCTCTACATCGACCCGCAGGCTTCAGACCTGCATGTTGCACTGAACACCAGCGCCACGCCGCTGAACAAGCTCGACGAGCGCGTGCTGTGCCCTGGGGCCACTGCACTGGCGAAGATCAACGAATCGTTCCGATGACGCGTTCTCGGGCCCTCGGCCGGCGGCGCGCCCGGGCCTTTCCCCAATAATCGGTCTCGGCCATCTGCCACACTGCGCGCGGGAACACCCTCGTGCAATCTGGAGACCTGACATGAAGAACATCCCTTTCAAGTGGGCTGCCTTGGCCTTGAGCTGCGGCATCGGCCTGGTGCAGGCCCAGACCACGCCGCTGGAATTCAAGTTCGCGTCTTCCGCGCCGCCGACTTCACCCTGGGCCAAGCAGATCGACCGCATTGCGGCGAATGTGGCCGAAGAGACCAAGGGCGCGGTCAAGATCACTCCTTTCCACGGCTCGCAGCTGGGCAGCGAGAACGATGCCATCGCGCAGATCTCGCGCGGGCGCATCGACATGGGCACCTTCACTGCCAATTCGGTGGCGCTGCAGGTGCCGGAGATCGCGCTGCTGCAACTGCCCTTCTTCTTCGACAACCAGGTGCAGCGCGACTGCGTGCTCGACAACCATGTGCAAAAGCACACCGTCGAAGCGCTGGCGAAAAAGAACCTGGTGTTCATCGCCTGGGGCGAAGTGGGCTCGGTACACCTGCCGGGCAAGAAGGCCTATGCCACGCCGGCCGACGTCAAGGGCCTGAAAGTGGGCGTGGTGGCCAACAAGATGACAGCCGACTTCTGGCGCGCGATGGGGGCGAACCCGATCCCCACCAACGTGGCCGAGGTCAGCTCGTCGTCGCAGACCGGACTGATCGACACCTACCCCACGCCCTTCGCGTTCTACGTGCCCTCCGGCCTGAACAAGGTATTGCCGAACATGACCAAGCTGCCGCTGTATGAGGCGGCAGCTGTGATCATGATGAACAAGGGGGTCCACGACAGGATGCCGGCCGAGTTGCGCGCCAGCTTCGATGTCGGCGCCCGCAAGACGCCGGTGAGTACGCTGCGCGCGGAGATCCGCGGCGTGGACACCGCACTCACGGCGGCGCACAAGCAGGCCGGCGGCACGGTGGTCGAATCCACGCCGGAGCAGCGCGCCGAATGGAGCAAGGGGCTGGCGCCGATATGGGCCGACATCGCCAAGGACATCGGGCCCGAGGGCGAAAAGTATCTGGCGCTGATGGAAGCCGGCAAGAAAGCCTGCAGCAAGTAAGGGATCGCCGCGGGGGCGCGGCTGTCTCAGCGGCCCCACTGCAATGGCTCGCACCTGCGGTGCGGCGCCCTGGCACACCGAACACAGCCTCGATGACATCGACATTGGTGGACCAGGCCGCGAAACCCCTGCCCGCACCGCGGGCCGTGCAGACCCTGCTGCGCGCGTGGCACCGGCTCGAGTGCTGGATCGCCGTGCTGGCCTTCAGCTTCATCGCACTGGTGCTGATGATCGACGTTATCGGGCGTGAGTTCTATGGCCCGGTGATGTCGATGCTGGGCTTCGAGGTCGGCGCCACCGGGTTGTTCGGCTCGCAGAAGCTGGCGGTGTTTGCGCTCGTCATCGGCTCCTTCGCCGGCATCGGCATCGCCACCGCCACCGGGGTGCACCTCGTGCCTCGTGTGGCCTTCAAGTGGGTGCCGGTCTCGTGGTCGCCGCACATGGACCGCATCGCCGACGTGTTCACCGGGTTGTTCCTGCTCGGCGTCACCTGGTATGGCGTGCTCTTCGTCATCGCGTCGAAGGAATCGGGCGTGCTCTCGGCGGTGATCAACGTGTCGGCCTGGCCGATCCAGATGGCCATCCCGCTGGGCTTCGCTTCGGCGGCGCTGCGCTACTTTGCCTTTGCCGTCTGGCCTGCGGTGCGCCCGGTGCCGCCGGAATTCCAGGAATGACCGGCGCGCTGGTGCTGCTGGTCATGGTGCTGGCGCTGCTGACGCTGCGCCAGCCGCTGCTGGTCATCCTGCTGGCCGCCGCGGCGGTGGTGCACATCGTCTGGGGCCGCGGCCAGCTCGACTACATCCTGGAGGACATGTGGATCTCGCTCGACAAGGAGCTGATCCTGTCGATCCCGATGTTCATCCTGTGCGGCGGGGTCATGACCAAGGGCTCCACCGCCCGGCGGCTGATCGACATCGCCGCCTCGCTGACCGAGCACCTGCCGGGCGGTCTGGCGGTGGCCTGCGTGCTCAGCTGCGGCGTGTTTGCAGCCATCTCGGGTTCGTCGATCGTCACCATGCTGGCCATCGGCACGGTCATGCTGCCGGCCATGCTCAGGGGCGGCTACAGCGACAAGTTCGCACTCGGCTTGGTCATGGCCGGCGGCACGCTGGGCATCATCATCCCGCCGTCGATCCCGCTGATCCTGTATGGGCTGGTGACCGAGACCTCGATCACCGAGCTGTTCATTGCCGGCATCGGCCCGGGCATCCTGTTGCTGCTGACCTTCGCGGTCTATGCCATGTGGGTCAACCGCGCGCTGCCACGCAAGGCCTTCGACCTGCGGCGCGTGGGCACGGCTCTGCGCGAGGGCATCTGGGCGCTGCTGATGCCGGTGATCCTGCTCGGCGGTATCTACACCGGCTACTTTTCCGCCATCGAAGCCGCGGCCGTGTCGCTGGTGTATGCGCTGATTGTCGAGAGCTTCATCCACCGCGAGTTCAAGCCGAAGGACTTCTACGACGTGGTGCTCGACGCCTCCAAGCTGGGCGGCACGCTGTTCCCGTTGCTGGCCGTGGCGCTGAGCCTGAACCTGGTGCTCACCGAGCATCAGGTGCCCGGCATGATGGTCGAGATGATGAAGAGCGTGACCGACAGCTCGCTGGTGTTCATCCTGGTGGTCAACCTGCTGTTGCTGATCGTGGGCTGCCTGATGACCAGCGGCGAAGCCATCCTGATCCTCGGCCCGCTGCTGGCACCGCTGGCGGTGGCCTACGGCTACGACAAGGTGATGTTCGGCATCATCATGATCGTCAACCTGGAGATCGGCTTCCTCACGCCGCCGGTGGGGCTGAACCTGCTGGTGGCGATGTCGGTGTTCAAGCGCAAGTTCGGCGAGCTGGTGCTCGCGGCCGTGCCCTTCATCGGGCTGATGCTCGTCTGCCTGGCGGTGATCGTCTGGCAGCCGTGGATCTCGCTGAGCCTGCTCGGCCGTTGAGACCCGGGCCGCAGCGAAGACAAGTTTTTTTGCCGGGTTCGCAGGCCCATGGCCATCGCTATGGGACAAGAAGCCGGTGAATGATGGACCGCTGCGGCCGAATTGCCGCCCGACGCTCCCCAAGCCCGACAGCGCCTAGACTGGCCCACCGCCAACGGCCCCTGAAACGACCATGCAGCCCAATGAATTCCTGAACCCTTTGATCGGCGGCCCCGGCACCAAGGGCTTTCCGCACCACGCTGCGCCGCTGCGGCGCGATGCCATCGCCGCACAGCAGTGGAACGTGCTGCGCGGCGACCTGCCGCTGCCGCTGGCGGTGATCCGGCGCGACGCGCTGGCCGGCAATCTGCGCTGGATGCAGCAGTTTGCCCGCGACCATGGCGTGGAGCTGGCACCGCACGGCAAGACGACCATGTCGCCGCAGCTGGTTGCGGCGCAGCTGGATGCCGGCGCCTGGGGCATCAGCTTTGCCAATGTCACGCAGGCCCGCGTCGGGCTCGTGTCGGGCGTGCGCCGCTGCCTGATCGCCAACCAGGTGATGGCACCAGTGGACCTGGACGCCATCGTCGCGTTGCGGCACCGGCATGCCGGGGCGCGCATCCTCTTTCTCGTCGATTCGTTGGCGCAACTGACGCTGATCGAGGCCTGGCACGCGGCGCAGGTCGAGCACCGGGCCGAGGCTTTCGAGGTGCTGCTGGAGATCGGCCTCGACGGCGGGCGCACCGGCTGCCGCAGCCATGAACAGGCGCTGCAATTGGCGCGCTGCCTGCGCGCCAGCGCGGCCACGCAGCTGGTGGGCATCGAGTGCTACGAGGGCCTGTGGGCTACTGGCTGCAGCGCCGAGGACCAGGCCTTGGTGCGCGGCCTGATGCAGCGTGTGGCCGAGCTGGCCCGCGCCTGTGACGACGAGCAGTTGTTCGAGGCCGACGAACTGCTGTTCAGCGCCGGGGGCTCGTCGATCTTCGACCTGGTGGTGCCCTGGCTCAAGCCGGCGCTGTCGCGACCGGTACGCGGTGTGCTGCGCTCGGGCTGTTACGTCACGCACGACCACGGCAGCTACCAGCGTTACATGGCGAGCATGGATTCGCGCCTGGCCTGCGGGCATGGTCTGCACGCCGCGCTGGAAGTGTGGGCGCTGGTGCAGTCTTGCCCCGAGCCCGGGCTGGCGCTTCTCGCCGCAGGCAAGCGCGATGTCTCCTACGACATCGAGATGCCGATTCCGGCGCGCTGGTGCTGCCGCGGGCAGCTCGTGCCCGAAGCGGCGCCGGCCGGCTGGACGGTCAGCGCCATGAACGACCAGCATGCCTACCTGCGCTTTGCGGCGCATGCCGCTGCCGTGCCG
>DASQFA010000269.1:0-8681 GCA_035633375.1 Rubrivivax sp. | reverse complement strand
GCGCTGCGCATACACCCGCCGTGCATGTTGATTGCCCAGGCGCACCTCCAGCCACAGCTTGTGCATCTGCCGCTCATGGCAATGCCGCTGCAGCGCATCGAGCAGCGTGCGTGAATGCCCGCGCCGCTGGTGTGCGGGTGCCACGGTCAGGTTCAGCAGATGCATCTCGTCGACACCCTGCATCGCCACGTAGTAGCCGACCAGCCCGGCACCCTGAATCAGCAGCACCTCGGCCAGGTAGCCGGCGGCCAGCGAATCGATGAAATTGCCGTGACTCCACGGAAAGCTGTAGGCGCTGCGCTCGACCGACATCACCGCGTCCAGATCGGCAAGCTGCATCGGGCGCAGCGGCAGATGCGGCTGCAGCAGGGCGTTCATCGAGCCTGCGCGCCCCGGCTGGCCGTCGCACGACGGCGCCGACTGCCGCGGCCAAAACGCCACCCGCGCGGACTCGGGCGGCGCAAACGCCCAGCCCCTTCCGCGGCCGGCGGCAGCACCTTCGGGCCACCACGCGGCGCGTTCACGTGCCGGCCTCGATGGCCCGCCGGGCCTGCCGTTCGGACACGGTGAAGGCCACCTTGTCGCGCAGGTACAGCGGCAGCGCCTGCGCGGCATCGACACCGGCGGCGTCGCGCCACAGCTGTTGCGCCAGGCGCATCAACGCGGCGGCGCGATCGACGGGTGCATCGACGCGCAGCGCCGCACCGCTGACCAGCCTGTTGCCGAAAGCCTGCAGTGCCGACCCGCACACGCACTGCGGCGGCTCATCCCCCCACAGCGCGTTCAATCCATCCAGGGTGTACAGGGCCGGCTCGGTGCGACGCTGCCAGCGCGTGCCCGACCACCGGTAGCGCCCGGCGTAGACCTCGCCCATGCGTGCGTCCAGCGCCACGTCGATGTCAGGCGCCGCTTGCGCATGTTCGACGCGCACCCCTTCGGCCACGATGAGCAGGCTGTCCACCGCCAACACCGGCAGCGACGCGCCGAACGCCAGGCCCTGGGCCACGGCGCAGGCGGTGCGCAGGCCGGTAAAGGCACCCGGCCCGTGGCCGAAGGCAATGGCGCGCAATTGCGGCAAATCCAGACCGGCCTGCTGCAGCAACAGGCGGATCTGCGGAATCAGCCGCGCCGAGGCCAGCGCGCCCCCCTCTGCGGTGCAGGTGAACAGCTGCGTGGGCGACTGCACGGCCACCGCCATCACCTCAGTCGAGGTGTCGAAGGCCAGCAAGGGGGCGTTCATCGCTGCGTCGGGCGCACCGTGCGCGAGCACCGGAATCGCCGCGTCGTGCCTGTGGGAAACATGCCTGAAGTGTAGCCGTGCGATCATCGTCGGCATCATGCAAGAGGCTGCTCGACAAGGGGTTCTGCGGCGCGCGCGACGGGGGCTGGCGACGCTGCTTCTGGCGCTGGCCGGTCACGGCGCGATGGCCATGCCGCCCGAGGTGGACTCCGCCTTGCAACGCGCCCGCGTGCCGCACCAGGCGATCTCGGTGGTGCTGCAGGAAGTGGGCAGCGCGCGCTCGCTGCTCACGCACAACGCCCAGGCGCCGATGAACCCGGCCTCGCTGGCCAAACTGCCGACCACGCTGGCGGCGTTGGACCAGCTCGGTCCCACCTGGACCTGGGCCACGCCGGTGTGGCTGCAGGGCAGCGTCAACGACGGTGTGCTCGACGGCTCGCTGGTCATCAAGGGCAGCGGCGACCCCAAGCTCGTGGTCGAACGGGTGTGGCTCATGCTGCGTCGCGTGCAGCAGCTCGGCGTGCGCGAGATTCGCGGCGACATCGTGCTCGACCGCAGCGCCTTCGCGGCCAGCCAGGCCGACCCGGCCGACTTCGACGGCGATCCGACACGGCCCTACAACGTGCAGCCCGACGCGCTGCTGCTGAACTTCAAGTCGGTGACCTACAGCTTCGTGCCCGATGCGGCGCGTGGCGTGGCCCAGGTGCTGGTCGATCCGGTGCTGGCGGGCACGCAGGTGGAGCGCACGGTGCGCCTGTCGGCGGGCCCCTGCGAGGACTGGCGCGGCGGCTTGAAGGCCAGCTTCGCCGACGCCACGCGCGTGCGCTTCGCCGGCACTTACCCGCTGGCCTGCGGCGAACTTTCCTGGTCGGTGGCCGATGCCGACCCCGGCAGCTACAACGCGCGGCTGATCGAGGCACAGTGGCGCGACATGGGCGGCAAGCTGGCCGGCCGCGTCATCGACGGGGCGGCGCCCGCCGGCGTCAAGCCCAGCTTCGAGCTGAAGTCGCCGCCACTGGCCGAGGTGGTGCGCGACATCAACAAGTTCAGCAACAACGTCATGGCGCAGCAGCTCTTCCTGACACTGGCGCTGCAGCGCCAGCCCGGTGCGCCGGCCACGGCCGAGTTCGCGAACAGCGTGCTGCGCGACTGGCTGGTGGCGCGCACGGGCGAGCTGCCGCCCGGCCTGCAGCTCGACAACGGCTCGGGCCTGTCGCGCGAGACACGGCTGACCGCGTCGCTGCTGGCGCGGCTGCTGCAGCAGGGCTGGAGCAGCCCGGCCATGCCCGAGCTGCTGAGTTCGCTGCCGATCAATGGACTGGACGGCACACTGCGCCGCTCGCGCGCGACCCCCGGGCGGGCGCACCTGAAGACCGGCTCGCTGCGCGACGTGGTCGGCGTGGCCGGTTATGTGCTGTCGGACAGCGGCCGGCGCTATGTGCTGGTGGCGATGATCAACCACCCCAATGCCAACGCCGCGCGCCCCGCGCTCGACGCGCTGGTGCAATGGAGCCTGCGCGACGCGCCGTCGCGCTGAACGCACATGATGCACGCACTCACCGCGAACGACTGGCTTGGCTACATGGCAGCCACGCTGACCACGCTGTCCTTCGTGCCGCAGGCGCTGTTGAGCTTGCGCACGCGCGACGTGCATGGCATTTCCGCCGGCATGTACAGCGTGTTCACGCTGGGCGTGGCGCTGTGGCTGGCCTATGGCTGGCGCATCGGTGAATGGCCGATCATCGTGGCCAACGCGGTGACGCTGCTGCTTGCCGCGACGATCCTGGTGACCAAGATCATGGTCGAATTGCGCGCCAGATCGCCTGGGCGCTGAGGGCCGTCAGCTGTCCGGTGGCGGCGGCGGCCGGCATTGCGTGCCGGACGGCGATCCGAACGGATTGCCGCGCGCACGTTGGCGCGCGAAGTTGCCCAGGTTCAAGTGCGCGGTCGATCCGATCCACAGATCGCTGGCCCACAGCCAGGTGTTTGCGTTGCCGTTGGGCACCAGCGTGTTGGTGTCGCAGTCCGGCGTGCCCCAGGTGGCCGGGATGCACACCGCATTGTTGACGTTATTCAGGCCGTATCGTCCCGGGTCGTTGACGCCGGCTTGCAGCAACGCATCCAGTTCGACCAGCCCGATGAACAGGCCGTTGTTGCGGATGTTGATGCGCATCGCCGTATTGAAGGTGTTGCTGAAGTCATTCAGCACTTGCCGTGCGTTCGGGTCGTTCCTGACTTGCGATTGCACGTTGGCATAGGGCGTCAGGTTCATCAGCGGAATGGTCGAGACGATTACCTTGGGGCCCAAGGTGGTGAGTGCATTGATTTGCCGCCCAAGGCGTGCGCCGCGGGCCCGCAACTCGTCGTTGGCGGCCTTGAAGCTCGGGTTGTCCTGGTACGAACCGGCGTCGGGCACATACTGGTTCCGGTACAGATCGAGCACGTCGTTCGCGCCAATCAGCACGGTGACGAGATCGGCTTCGTTGAAGCAGCCGGTGAGTGCAGCCGCCCGTGCGATCTGGGCGGGCAGGTCATCCGCCTTGGCACCCGGCTCGGCGAAGATCTTGCCCGCAGTCTCGGGCCGGTTCGCCGAATTGCACTCCTCGAACGAAAACCCGAACGACGAGGCAACGATCTGCACCCAGATCGGCCGCGCCCCGCAATCGAGGCCGATGCCGCCGCTGTCGAGTGCGTTGACGCTGTACTTGCGCCCCTTCGGATCGGCATTCGTCAGCACACTCATCTCGTCGCCGAAGACCAGCAGGCGCGTCGGCTCGAAGGGCTCGACCTGCTCGGTGCTGCCGCCGCAAGACACCAGCAGGCCCAGCGCCAGCAGCGCGACGCAGCCCTTCAAGGCGCCGTGCGCCAGCCTACCCGTCAACTTCATCATCACTCCAGAATCATGGCTGTTTCGGGGCCGTGGCCTCAGGCAGCTGCCGCGCGTTGCAGTCGATCGAGCACGCCTTCCCAGTCGGCGGATGGCGGGGGTTGTTCGATCCAGATGAGCATCGCGCCGCGCGCGTCGAACTCGCGCAGCACCGCAAAGATCTCGTGCGCCGCAGCCACCGCGTCGTCCGGCATGCGCCGGTGGTCGATGCCTTTCACCGGCCCGATGCCAGAGCGCGAATATACCGCCAGCCTCAGGCCGGGCTCGGGCGAGCCAAGCACTTGCAGCGCGTCGCGCAGTGCGCGCGCCGGCATCAGCCGCACCTTGGCCCTGGGTGCATAGTGCGCGCGCAGGCTGCCGCTGGCGCGCGGCGACTGGGCATCGCGCTCGTGCAGCGGCATGCCGAGCACGGCCTCGATCTGCGCGCGCGGCAGCAGCCCGGGGCGCAGCAGCGTGGGGTGCGGGCCGGTGCAATCGACGATCGCCGACTCGATCCCGCCCGGGCACTCGCCGCCGTCCAGCACCCACAGATCGGGGCCGAACTCCTGCACCACATGCGCCGCAGCGGTGGCACTGACAGCGCCGAAGCGGTTGGCGCTGGGCGCGGCAATGCCGGCCACGCCCAGGCGCAGCGCCTCGCGCAGCAGGGCCTGCGCCAGCGCATGCGCAGGCACGCGCAGGCCGATCGTGCCCTGCCCGCCAGCTGCCGCCGTGGCCACGGTCGGCTGACGCTCGACGATGATCGTCAGCGGCCCGGGCCAGAAGGCCCGTGCCAGTTGCTGTGCCATCGGCGGCCACTTCAACGCGAAGCGTTGTGCCTGTTCGACGTCGGCCACATGCACGATCAGTGGGTGCGCCGCCGGACGTCCCTTGGCCGCGAAGATTCGCTGCACCGCGGCATCGTCGTCGGCACGTGCACCCAGGCCGTATACCGTTTCGGTCGGAAAGGCCAGCAGTTCGCCGGCCACCAGGTGCACGGCGGCAGCGTGCAAGGCCTGTGCATCCCTGGCGTCGAGCAGCGGCATGGATGGACGCAGCGCCAGGGCCTAGAAAGCCGGCAGCCCGAGCCGCGACGCAAGCTCGAGCGCCACGCGCCGGGCCTCGCCGGGCTCGGCCGCAGTGACGCTCAAGTGCCCCATCTTGCGCCCGCGCCGGGCTTCGGACTTGCCATAGAGGTGCAGATGCACACCCGGCAGGTCCAGCACCTGCTCCCATGGCGGCGTCAGCGCCGCGCCAGCGCCGCGCGCGAACCACAGGTCGCCGAGCAGGTTCAGCATCAGCGCCGCGGAATGCTGCCGCGGCGCCACCAGCGGCAGCCCGGCCATGCAGCGCACCTGCAGCTCGAACTGCGACACGTCGCAGGCATCGATGCTGTAGTGGCCGGAGTTGTGCGGGCGTGGCGCCATTTCGTTGGCCACCAGCGAGCCGTCGTGCAAGACGAAGAACTCCACGCACAGCACGCCGACATACTCCATCGATTCGGCCAGGCGCGCGGCAAGCTCGACGGCCTGCGCCGCCAGCGCAGCCGGGATGTCGGGCGCCGGCACCTGGCTCAGCGCCAGGATGCCGTCGCGGTGCAGGTTCTGCTGCACCGGCAGATGCACCCATTGCCCGTTGGCGCCGCGCGCCACGATGACGCTGAATTCATGGCGCAGCGCCAGGCGCTTTTCCAGCACGCAAGGCACGCCCTGCAAGGCGCCCCAGGCACTCGCCAGATCCGCGCGCGAGGCCACGCCGAGCTGGCCCTTGCCGTCATAGCCGAGCTGGGTGGTCTTGAGGATGCCCGGGAGCAGCGCCTCGTCCACGCCTGCCAGATCGGCCGCATCCTCGAGCACCGCGTAGGGCGCGCAAGGCACGCCGCAGCGCTGGAAATGGGCCTTCTCGGCGGCGCGCTGCTGGCAGATGGCCACGGCCTCGGCACCCGGCGCCACGCGGCGATGCATCGCCAACCAGGCCAGCGACGGTGCCGGCACGTTCTCGAATTCGGTGCTGATGGCAGCGCAATGCCGCGCCAGCTGGGCCAGGCCCTGCGCGTCGTCGAAGGCCGTGCGCACATGCAGATGCGCCACCCGCCCGGCCGGGCTGGCCGGGTCGGGGTCGAGCACCGCCGTGGCGTAGCCCATGGCCTGCGCGGCATGCACGAACATGCGCGCCAGCTGCCCGCCGCCCATCACGCCAAGCATGAGGGCTTGGCCGTCGGGCCCGGCGGCACCGGGCAGCAGCACCGGCTTCACCCGAGTTCGCGACTCATTGCGCGCGCGGCTTCGGTCTGCCGTGCGCGCCAGGCGAGCAGCCTGTCGCGCAAGGCCGCATCTTCGTTCGCCAGCATGGCCACGGCGAAGAGTGCGGCATTGGCCGCGCCGGCCATGCCGATGGCGAACGTGGCCACCGGCACGCCCTTGGGCATCATGACGATGGCATGCAGCGAGTCGACGCCCTGCAGATGGCGGCTGGCCACCGGCACGCCGAGCACCGGCACGATGGTCTTGGCGGCCAGCATGCCGGGCAGGTGGGCAGCGCCACCGGCGCCGGCGATGATGGCCTTCAGGCCGCGCCCGGCCGCACTTTCGGCGTAGGCGAACATGTCGTCGGGCATGCGGTGTGCGCTGACCACGCGCGCTTCGAAGGGCACGCCGAATTCGGTGAGGATCTGCGTCGCATGCTGCAGGGTCTCCCAGTCGCTGGAAGAACCCATCAGCACACCGACCACAGGCGCAGCGCTCGTCACGGGCGGCTCCGGGGTGGGATAGAGGGCCTCGATTGTAGGAGCCCGCTGCGCCGTGGCGGCCACCACGGCGAAGGGCCCTCCGCTATGATCTTTGGCCGCGCCGCCTGGTCGACGAGCCCGGCGGTCCGGTGCACGCGGATGCACCGTCGCCACCCGAAAGGCGCCGCCATGTCCCACCACCGCCTGATGGTTCTGCCCGAGGACACCGCCAAGCCGCTGATCGATGCGCTGGACGGCGCCAAGACGGCCATCAATATCCGCATGTTCCTCTTCACCGACCCGTCGATGGTCGAGGCGGTGAAAGCCGCCCAAAGGCGCGGCGTCAAGGTGCGCGTGATGCTCAACCCGGTGCGCCGCGATGGCTCCGCCGAGAACGAGGCAACGCGCAAGGCCCTGGCCGACAGCGGCGTCGAGGTGCGCGACAGCAACCCGGAATTCGCGCTGACACACCAGAAATCGATGGTCGTCGACCAGACCATCGGCTACGTGGAACCGCTGAACTGGGAAACGCGCGACCTGACGCAGACGCGCGACTACGCGGTGTGCACGACGCACGCGCTGGAAGTCTCCGAGATGCTGGGCTGCTTCGAGGCGGACTGGCACCAGCGCAGGTTCGAGCCCGATCCGAAGTCACGCCTGATTTGGTGCCCTAACAACGGCCGCGAGCGCATTTCGGCCTTCATCGACGCGGCCAAGAGCTCGCTGTGGCTGCAGAACGAGCGCTACCAGGACACGGTCATCGTCGAGCGCCTGGTGCGCGCCATGCGCCGCGGCGTCAAGGTGCACGTCATGGCGCGCCCGCCGCACAACCTGAAGAAGGACAAGCTCATCGAGGGTGTAGGCAGCTTGCGCATCATGTACGACGTCGGCGCCAAGGTGCGCCGCCTGAAGCACATGAAGCTGCACGGCAAGATGCTGCTGGCCGACGACGCGCGCGCCATCATCGGCTCGATCAACCTCGCCCCGGGCAGCTTCGACGCGCGCCGCGAACTGGCCATCGAGACCGACGCTGCGGCGGTCATCCATCGTCTCAGGCAGGTGGCCCAGTACGACTGGGAGCATGCACAGCCGATCGATCTGAGCGACGAAGGCCTGCTCGCCGACCTGGAAAAGAAGGACAAGGCCGGTGCCGGCGCGCAGGTGCTGGCCTTGAAGAACGGCGCGAGCCCGGCCAGGAAGACCTGATCCGCGCCAGCGCAAAGCGCGCGGCCGGTGCGCGCGGCATCAAGCCACGCGGCAGACCTTCAGCATATTCGTGCCGCCCGGATAGCCCATCGGCTCGCCGCAGGTGATGGCATAGGTGTCGCCGGGCATCAGCGCGCCGCGCTCGATGAGCAGGCGTTCGGCAGCGGCCAGCGCCTCGTCGCGGTCTTTGTGGGACGCCATCAGGATGGGCCGCACGTTGCGGTACAGCGCCATGCGACGCTCGGAATTGGGCGTCGAGGTGACGCCGAAGATGGGCACGTGGATGTTGTGCCGGCTCATCCAAAGCGCGGTGGAGCCGCTCTCGGTCAGCGCGATGATGGCCTTGCAGCCCAGATGGAAGGCGGTGAACAACGCGCCCATCGCAATGCTCTGGTCGATGCGGCCGATGCGCCTGCGGGCGTAGTTGCCGTCCTGCTCGATGTCTTCGACACGCTCGGCTTCAATGGCGATCATCGCCATCTGCTCGACCGTTTCCACCGGGTACAGGCCGGCGGCGGTTTCAGCACTGAGCATGACCGCGTCGGTGCCGTCGAGCACGGCGTTGGCCACGTCGCTGACCTCGGCGCGCGTGGGCACGGGGTTTTGCACCATGCTTTCCATCATCTGCGTGGCGGTGATGG
>DASQFA010000268.1:0-10462 GCA_035633375.1 Rubrivivax sp. | reverse complement strand
GGCATGCCTACCAACTGATCGGCGACGTGTTGCGCAGCGAGGACCTGGCCAGCCCACCCGGGCGTGACCAGGCTTTCCTGGCGCGCTTGCATTCGCGGCTGGCCGCAGAACCTGCACTGCCGGTGCCGCAGGCCTTGCCGGCCCCGGCGCAGGCTGCTGCCCGCCCTTCCAGACGCATGCCGTGGGCCATGCCCGCCGCCCTTGCGGCGGGCGTAATGGCGTTGGCCACGGTGCTGGCGGTCTCGCTCGGCCCGTCTGGCGGTGCGGGGCCGTCGCCTGCGCTGACCGTGGCCCCTGCCGCCGCCGTGGTGGCCGACAACACGCTGCCCATGCCGCCAGTGCCGCAGGCCACGGCGCAAGGCCCTCGCATCGTGCGCGATGCCCAGCTGGACCGCTACCTGCAGGCGCACCGCGACTACGGCACGGCGTTGCCGGGCTCCTTGCCCGGCGGGGCCGGGCGCAGCATCGCCACGGTGGCGTTCGAACGCTGAGCCCTGATGCACGCATCTTTCACGGCGTCGCCGAGGCGGCAGGTCATCGCCTTGGGGCTGCTGCTGGCCGCCCTGCCCTTGGCCCAGGCGAACCCGACCCCGGTGCTGCAACGGCCATTGCCGTCGAGCGAGGCGCGCAAGTGGCTGCTGCGCATCCATGCGGCCGCGCACGAGAACAACTACCAGGGCACCTTGGTGTTCAGCGCCGACGGCTCGTTGTCGAGTGCGCGCGTCGCCCATTTCTGCGATGGGGCGCAATCCTACGAGCGCATCGAGGTGCTCGATGGGCGCATGCAGCAAACCTACCGCCACAACGACCGGGTCTACACTCTGTGGCCCCAAAGCCGTGTGGCCGTGGTCGAAGAACGCAATCCGCGCCAGGCCTCGTTGCGCCAGGTGATCGAGCCGCGTGCCGAAGAGCAGTATGAACTGCTCGGACAGGGCAGCGAGCATGTCGCCGGACGCGAGGCGCAGATCCTGCTGCTCAGCCCGCGCGACGACAACCGCTTCGCGCAGCGACTGTGGGTCGACAGCCGCACCGGCCTGATCTTGCGCGCCGACGTGCTCGGTTCGCATCAGCGGGTGCTCGAGTCGAGCGCGTTTTCCCAGGTCGAGATCGGTGTCAAGGCACAGCCGCAGAGCGTGCTGCAGCCGATGAAGCGGCTTGACGGGTACCGCCAAGTGCGGCCCACGCAAGTCTCGACCAACCTGGAGGACGAAGGCTGGGCGCTGGGTTCGATCGCACCTGGCTTCCAGGTGACGCATTGCACACGGCGCGCGCTCGACCCTGTGCATGCATCCTCAGCCCCGGCCACGGTGCTGCAGGCCGTGTTCTCGGATGGGCTGACGCATGTGTCGCTGTTCATCGAGCCCTTTGACCGCGAGCGCCACCAGCGGCAATTGCTCACCCAGGTGGGTGCCACGCACACGCTGATGCAGCGGTATGGCACGGACTGGTGGGTCACCATCATGGGCGACGTGCCCGCAGGCACCCTCAAAAAGTTCCACCAAGCACTGGAAAGACGGCGCTGAGGCCTCATCTCCCAGCCGCCATCTGCCCTCAGGGCTTTCCAGGAGTTTGCATGCGTTCCAGAGTCTCTTGCCTTCCCGTCGCAGCCCAGGCCCGGGCGTTGGCCCTTGGCTTGCTGTTGTTGGCCGTGTTGGCCAGCTGGCCGAACTTGCTTCGGGCACAGTCGCTGCCCGATTTCACCGAACTGGTGGAGCGGGTGGGGCCGGCGGTGGTGAACATCCGCACCTCGGAGCGCAGCCGCCAGGCTGCGGCAGGTGGTGGCGGCGGCGGCGAGGTCGATCCGAACGTCGAAGAGTTCCTGCGCCGCTTCGGTATCCCCATGCCCGGCGGGCCCGGCTCGCGGCGCGGGCCGCGCGGTGGTGACGAGGAGCCGCAGCAGCGTGGCGTGGGCTCCGGCTTCATCCTCAGCGCCGACGGCTACGTGATGACGAATGCGCATGTCGTCGACGGCGCCGACGAGGTGCTGGTCACGCTCACCGACAAGCGCGAGTTCAAGGCCCGCATCGTCGGTGCCGACCGGCGCACCGACGTGGCCGTGGTCAAGCTCGAGGCTGCCGGGTTGCCCTTCGTGAAGATCGGCGACAGCGACCGGCTGAAGGTGGGCGAGTGGGTGGTGGCCATCGGCTCGCCCTTTGGCCTGGAGAACAGCGTCACCGCCGGCATCGTCAGCGCCAAGCAGCGCGACACCGGCGACTACCTGCCTTTCATCCAGACCGACGTGGCCATCAACCCGGGAAACTCGGGCGGCCCGCTGCTCAACCTGAAGGGCGAGGTGGTGGGCATCAACTCGCAGATCTTCAGCCGCTCGGGCGGCTACATGGGAATTGCCTTCGCCATCCCCATTGCCGACGCGATGCGCGTGTCGGAACAACTGCGCACCAGCGGGCGCGTCATCCGCGGGCGCATCGGCGTGCAGATCGCCCCGGTCACCAAGGAGGTGGCCGAATCCATCGGCCTGGGCAAACCCACTGGCGCGCTGGTGCAGAACGCCGAGGCGGGCGGGCCCGCCGACAAGGCCGGGGTCGAGGCCGGCGACATCATCACCAAGGTCGATGGCAAGGTGGTCGAGAAGTCGGGCGACCTGCCGCGTCTGATCGGCAACACCAAGCCGGGCACCAAGACCACGATCCAGGTGTTCCGTCGCGGCAGCACGAAGGACATCACCGTGACGGTGGTCGAATTCGAGGCCGATCGCCCGGTGCGGCGCGTGAATGACCCGGCCGCGCCGGCCGCGCCCAAGAGTGCGCTCGGCTTGTCGGTGGTGGATCTGAGCGATGCGCAAAAGCGCGAGATGCGCCTGCGCGGCGGCGTGCGTGTCGAGGCCGTCGATGGCGCCGCCGCAAAGGCGGGGCTGCGCGAAGGCGATGTCATCCTGTCGATGGATAACACGGAGATTGCCGACGTGAAGCAGTTCAATCAGCTGGCACAGAAGGCCGAGAAAGCCAAGGCGGTGAGCGTGCTGGTGCGGCGCGGTGAGGCGGTCAGCTATCTGGTGATCAAACCGGCGCGTTGACGCAGCGGCTTCGATTGAGCGATTGGACTCAGGGGTTTTCCCACAATGCGGGAACTGCCGGCGTCACGCCCGGTCGGTGCAACTACACGCGGAGATTCGGTTAGTTAGTGACCTTTCACTTCAAACCGACGCCCGCCAGGATTGCACCGTCGAGCGACTAGAATCTGTTTGAAGTCGCCCCAATTTACAGCCGATGTCGGTTTGACTCTGTCGCTTTATTGCGAACCGTCGGTTCCGCGTCAGGCCTGTGGATATCTTGTTGACAAGATTTCATGTTGGCGCACGACAACGGCCTAAAAACAAGCACTGGCGCGGCTTCCAGGCCTGCCCTTTTGACTACAATGAAACCCCAACAAGCAGTTGCCAAACGTTCTGTTGGAAGGCACGTCGGCCATTCGACGTGCCTTTTTTTTAGCTACAGCACGGCGCTTCGCGCCTTCAAATCGCTTCGCGCCTTCAAATCGCTTCGCGATATGAGCTTGCGCTGAAACGGCTTCGCCGTTTTTTGCCCGGCACGAAATCACTCACGAAGTGCATGGACCACATCCGCAATTTCTCCATCATTGCCCACATCGATCATGGCAAGAGCACGCTGGCCGATCGCATCATCCAGCGTTGTGGCGGGCTGTCCGACCGCGAGATGGAAGCCCAGGTGCTCGACTCGATGGACATCGAGCGCGAGCGCGGCATCACCATCAAGGCGCAGACGGCGGCGCTGCAGTACACCGCGCGCAATGGACAGGTCTACAACCTGAACCTGATCGACACCCCCGGGCATGTCGATTTCAGCTACGAAGTCAGCCGCTCGCTTTCCGCCTGCGAAGGCGCGCTGCTCGTCGTCGATGCCAGCCAGGGCGTGGAGGCGCAGACGGTGGCCAACTGCTATACCGCGCTGGAACTCGGTGTCGAGGTGGTGCCGGTGCTGAACAAGATGGACCTGCCGCAGGCCGACCCCGAGCGCGCCAAGGAGGAGATCGAGGACGTCATCGGCATCGATGCCACCCACGCCATCCCCTGCTCGGCCAAGACCGGCATGGGGCTGGACGAGATTCTCGAAGCCGTGATCGAGCGCATGCCCGCGCCGCGCGGCAATCCCGAAGGTCCGCCGCGGGCCATGATCATCGACAGTTGGTTCGACAACTACGTGGGCGTGGTGATGCTGGTGCGCGTGGTCGATGGCTCCTTGAGCAAGGGCGAGCGCTTCCGCCTGATGGCGACGAATGCGGTCTACGGCATCGAGCAACTCGGCGTGTTCACGCCCAAGTCGGTGCCGCGCGACCAGCTCAAGGCCGGCGAAGTGGGCTTCATCATTGCCGGCATCCGCGAGCTGCAAGCGGCCAAGGTCGGCGACACCATCACGCTGGAAAAGAAGCTTCCCAACAACGCCGGGTCGGCCAGCGAGCCGCTGCCCGGCTTCAAGGAAATCAAGCCGCAGGTCTTTGCCGGCCTGTACCCGAGCGAAGCCAGCGAGTACGAGCAACTGCGCGACGCGCTGGAAAAGCTCAAGCTCAACGATTCGTCGCTGCACTACGAGCCCGAGGTCAGCCAGGCGCTGGGCTTCGGCTTCCGCTGCGGCTTTCTCGGCCTGCTGCACATGGAGATCGTGCAGGAGCGGCTGGAGCGCGAGTTCGACCAGGACCTGATCACCACCGCGCCGAGTGTCATCTACCAGGTCGAGCTGAACGACGGCCAGGTGATCGAGATCGAGAACCCGTCGAAGATGCCTGACCTGGGCCGCATCAAGGAGATCCGCGAGCCCATCGTCACCGTGCACCTGTACATGCCGCAGGACTATGTGGGCCCGGTGATGACGCTGGCCAACCTGAAGCGCGGCGTGCAGCTCAACATGGCCTACCACGGCCGCCAGGTGCTGCTGACCTACGAGATGCCGCTGGCCGAGATCGTGCTGGACTTCTTCGACAAGCTGAAGAGCGTGTCGCGCGGCTATGCGTCGATGGACTACGATTTCAAGGAATACCGCGCCGCCGATGTCGTCAAGGTCGACATCCTCATCAACAGCGACAAGGTCGATGCGCTGTCGATCATCGTGCACCGCGCGCAGAGCCAGTTCCGCGGCCGCGCGGTGGTGGCCAAGATGCGTGAAATTATCCCGCGCCAGATGTACGACGTGGCCATCCAGGCGGCAATCGGTGCCAACATCATCGCGCGCGAGAACATCAAGGCGTTGCGCAAGAACGTGCTGGCAAAATGCTACGGTGGCGACATATCGCGCAAGCGCAAGCTGCTCGAGAAGCAGAAAGCCGGCAAGAAGCGCATGAAGCAGATCGGCACCGTCGAGGTGCCGCAGGAAGCCTTTCTGGCCATTCTCCGCGTGGACGATTGATGAGCACACTCACTGCCGCGTTGTATGGCGTCCTGGTGGTCTATCTGGGCGGCTGGTTCCTGGGCTACTGGACGGGCAATTTCGCCTTGCTGCTGTTTACCTTGACGCTGTTCACCTTCGGCTACTGGCTGGCCGAGCGCTTTCGCTTTAAGCCGGCGCGCGAAGCCGCTGCCGCCGCGCTGGAAAGCCAAGACAGCGCGCGCCGCGCTGGGCTGGCCAGGATGGGCATCGACAAGGTCGATGGCGATGTCGAGCAGGCCAAGCACAAGCTGCTGGCGCAGCCCTGGTGGCTGGACTGGACGGCCGGGCTGTTCCCGGTGATCCTGATCGTCTTCCTGCTGCGTTCGTTCCTGTTCGAGCCCTTCAAGATCCCCTCGGGCTCGATGGTGCCCACGTTGCTGGTGGGCGACCTGATCCTGGTGAACAAGTTCCACTACGGCGTGCGCCTGCCGGTGCTCAACAAGAAGATCATCGACAACCACGACCCGAAGCGCGGCGACGTGATGGTCTTTCGCTACCCGGTGGACACGCGCGTGGACTACATCAAGCGCGTTGTCGGCGTGCCTGGCGACGAGGTCGCCTACCTGAACCAGCGCCTCGTCATCAACGGCCAACCGGTGCCGACCCAGCCGCTGGGCGAGTTCTACGACGAGGACGCCATGCGCTACGTGCCGATGTTCAGCGAGCTGCTGGGCACGGTCGAGCACCGCATCCTGGTCGATCCGCGCCGGCCGGCCTTCTACGGTGGCGACCCAAAGCGCTTTCCGATGCACGAGAATTGCCGCTACCCGCCCGAGGGCGTGGTCTGCAAGGTGCCGTCGGGCCACTACTTCCTGATGGGCGACAACCGCGACAACTCGCAGGATTCGCGCTTCTGGGGCTTCGTGCCCGACGAGAACATCGTCGGGCGGGCCTTCTTCGTGTGGATGAACTTCGGCAACCTGGGCCGCATCGGGGCCTTCAACTGACGGGGCCCTATCGGGCCGACGAAAGGTGCAGATGATTCTCAGAAAGACCCCTCCCCGCGCCCGCGCGCTGCGCGGCTTCAGCCTCATCGGCCTGCTTTTCTGGGCCATCGTCATCGGCTTCATCGGCTATGTCGCGGTGCGTGTGCTGCCCACGGTGAACGAGTACCTGACGATCCAGCGCGCGGTGAACAAGGTGGCCGCCGAATCACCGGCCACGGTGGCCGAAGTGCGCAAGGCCTTTGACCGGCAGAAGGACATCGAATACTCCATCAGCAGCATTTCCGGCAAGGACCTGGAAATCACCAAGGAGAACGATCGCCTTGTCATCCGCTTCGCCTATGACAAGGAGATCCCGCTTGTCGAGCCGGTGTTCCTGCTGATCAGGTACCAGGGTCGCTCCAAGTAGGGCGGTCGCGCATGAAGGTGAGCGAATCCGCCCTCGATGCGCTGCAGCAGCGGCTGGGGCATGCCTTTGCGCAGCCGTCGCTGCTGACGCGTGCGCTGACGCATCGCAGTTTCGGCATCGAGCACAACGAGCGGCTCGAGTTCCTGGGCGACGCGGTGCTGAACATGGCCGTGTCGACCCTGCTCTATCAGCGTTTTTCCGGCTCCGATGAAGGCGACCTGACACGCGTGCGCGCGCATCTGGTGCGCGAGGAAAGTCTGCACCGCGCCGCGCTGGCGCTCGGCCTGCCCTTGGTCGTGCGCTTGTCCGATGGCGAAACCCGCGGCGGTGGTGCGCAGCGCGCGTCGATACTCGCCGACGCGCTCGAGGCGCTGATCGGCGCAGCCTTCCTCGACGGCGGTTTCGATGCCGCGCAGCAGGTGGTGCGACGCCTGTTCGGCGAGCTCATCGACAGCACGGAAATCGACAACTGGAGCAAGGACGCCAAGACCGAACTGCAGGAGTGGCTGCAGGCACGGCGCCTGGCCGTACCGGCCTATCGCATTGCCGCCACGCGTGGCCAGGCGCATGCGCAGACTTTCGAGGTCGAGTGCGAGGTGCCGGCCCTGGGGCTGGTGGAGCGAGGCGAAGGCCGCTCGCGGCGCAGTGCCGAGCAGCAGGCAGCGCGCCGCATGCTCGAAGTGCTGAAGGCCAGCGACCGGCCTGGCAGCCCGTTGCGCGCCTGATCGCGCTGGGCGTGCCGGCGTGCCAATGAAGCCGCCCGCCGTGCCCGACGTGCCGTGCACGCACAGGCCCACGCGCTGCGGCCTGGTGGCCATCGTCGGGCGGCCCAATGTCGGCAAGTCCACACTGCTGAACGCGCTGGTCGGGCAGAAGATCAGCATCACCTCGCGCAAGGCACAGACCACACGGCACCGCATCACCGGCATCCGCACGCTGGGTGCGACGCAGTTCGTGTTTGTCGACACACCCGGCTTCCAGATGAAACACGGCACGGCGCTGCACCGCACCCTGAACCGCACGGTGCTGTCGTCCTTGTCCGATGTCGACGCGGTGCTGTTCGTGGTCGAGGCCGGACGTTTCGGCCTGGACGATGCCAAGGTGCTGGCGCTGTTGCCACCCGGCAAGCCGGCGCTGCTCATCGCCAACAAGGTCGACGCGGTCAAGCGCCGCAATGAATTGCTGCCCTGGCTGAAGAGCATGCAGGAGCGACACGCCTTTGCCGAGTTCGTGCCCATGTCCGCGCAGAAGGAGGCGGACGTGCAGCGCCTGTTCGAGATCGTCGCGCCCTACCTGCCCGAGGCGCCATGGCTGCACGAGGAAGATGCGCTCACCGATCGAAGTGACCGTTTCCTGGCCAGCGAGATCATCCGCGAGAAGCTTTTCCGGCTGACCGGCGACGAGTTGCCCTACAGCAGCACCGTGGTCATCGACAAGTTCGAGGAAATCGACGACCTCCAGGGCGCTGCGTTGCAACTGCCGGCCCCCGCGGGGGGCGCTGCCGCTTCGGCAGGCCGCGCGCGGCCGCGGGGAAACCTGCGGCGCATCGCGGCCACCATCATCGTCGAGCGCGATGCGCACAAGGGCATGGTGGTGGGGCAGGGCGGTGAACGGCTCAAGCGCATCGGCAGCGAGGCACGCCAGGAGCTCGAACACCTGCTCGGCGCCAAGGTGTTCCTCGAGATGTGGGTCAAGGTGCGCTCCGGATGGGCCGACGACGAAGCGCACCTGCGCAGCTTCGGCTACGAGTGATGCGCCCGCTGGCCGTGAGGCCGCCATGAGCACCCGGCGTGGCGCCTCCGCGCCGCTGCAGGCCTATGTGCTGCACCACTACGACTGGAGCGAGTCGAGCCTGATCCTCGACCTGTTCACGCGCGAGCGCGGCCGCATCGCCGTGGCGGCCAAAGGCGCCAAGCGGCCGTATTCGCAACTGCGCGTGGTGCTGCTGCCCTTTCAGCGGCTGCACATTGGCCTGGGCCGCAGCGTCGACGACCAGGCTGCCGAGGTGCAGACCCTGCGCAGCGCCGAGTGGGCCGGCGGCGCGCCCATGCCGGGAGGCAGCGCGCTGTTCCCGGGCTTCTACCTGAACGAGCTGCTGCTGCGGCTGTTGGCGCGGCAGGATCCGCATCCCGCACTGTTCGATGCCTACGCATCGGTGCTGCCGGCGTTGTCGCATGCCGACGAGGCGTCGGTGCAGGCGGCACTGCGCGCCTTCGAGCTGACGCTGTTGCGCGAGATCGGCGTGCTGCCGGAGCTGGGCTGCCTGACACACACCCTGCAGCCGGTGCGCGCCGAAGCGCGCTATGCGCTGCGTCCTGAAGTGGGGGTCAGTGGCGCCCTCACCGATGAACCCGCATTCACCGGCGAACAGCTGGTGACGCTGCAGGCGGCTTTGCAGCACGGCGGCGTGGAGGCGCTGCGTGCCACCTGTGCCGGCGCCTTGCCGGCGCTGCGCGGCGCCTTGCGCGAGCTGCTTCACTATCATCTCGGCTCGCCCGTGATGCGCACGCGTGCGGTCATGACCGACATGCGCAGACTCTTCGAACAACCGACCCCCAGATCATGAACCCGCTCGTTGCTCCCGAAGCCGGCCAGGCCCGTTCGCATCAGGATGGCGGCACGGCGTTGTCGGTGAACGTGAACCGCGTCGCGCTGTTGCGCAACACGCGGCCGCTGGACATTCCGAACGTGGTGCACATCGCCACGCTGGCGCTGCAGGCCGGGGCCGACGGCATCACCGTGCATCCACGGCCCGACGAGCGCCACATCCGTGCGCAGGATGTGCACGAGCTGCGCGCGCTGCTGCGCGGCTGGCCGCAGGCCGAGTTCAACATCGAAGGCAACCCCTTCCACAACCTGATGCCGCTGGTGCGCGCGCTGCGCCCCGAGCAGTGCACGCTGGTGCCGGACAGTGCCGAGCAGGCCACCTCCGACCATGGCTGGGACCTGCGCGCCGATGCGCCGCGGCTGCGCCCGCTGATCGCCGAGCTGCACGCACTGGGCGTGCGCGTCAGCCTGTTCATGGACCCGCTGCCCGAGGCCATGGCGCAGGCGCGCGAGCTGGGGGCCGATCGTGTCGAGCTGTACACCGAGAGCTATGCGCGCGCGCATGGCACGCCGGCGCAGGCCGAACGGCTGGCGGTGTATGCGCGCGCCGCGGCTGCTGCCATGGCTGCCGGCCTGGGGGTGAACGCCGGCCATGACCTCAACCGCGCCAACCTGGGCGACTTCCTGCGCGCGGTCGCCGGTGTGCGCGAGGTGTCGATCGGCCACGCGCTGATTGGCGATGCGGTCGAGCTGGGCATCGCCGAGACCGTGCGCGAATACCAACGCTGCATCCGCGCGGCCCATGCCAGCGGCGCCAAGGCGCCATGATCTTCGGCATCGGCACCGACATCATCGATGTGCGTCGCATCCAGTCCACGCTGTCGCGCCGCGGCGAACGTTTTGCCGAAAAGGTGCTGGGCGCGAACGAACTGCTCGTGTTCCGGGCGCGCAGCGCGCGTGTGCCGGCACGCGGCCTGAGCTACCTGGCCACCCGCTTCTCGGCCAAGGAGGCTTTCTCCAAGGCCATCGGCTTGGGGCTGCACATGCCCATGAGCTGGCGCGCCTGCGAAATACTCAACAGCGCAGGCGGCCAACCCACGATTCGCTTGCACGGTGTGCTGGCGGCGTGGTTCCAGCAGCGCCGGCTGGTGGCCCATGTCAGC
>DASQFA010000267.1:0-21818 GCA_035633375.1 Rubrivivax sp. | reverse complement strand
GCCAGGGCCAGGCCCATTTCGGCGGCGATCTCGCCTTCGCTGGGGGCGCGGCCGTGGCGCTGCTCGAGCGCACGCACCGCCGCTTCGATGCTGCGCTGGTGGCGCCGGTCGCCGCGGCTCATCCAGTCGTTGCCGCGCAGTTCGTCGAGCATCGCGCCGCGGATGCGCTGCGTGGCGAAGGTCTCGAACATCACGCCCTGCGCCGCGTCGAAGCGCGACAACGCATCGCTCAGGCCGATCATGCCCACCTGGATCAGGTCGTCGAGTTCGACGTTGGCCGGCAACTTGGCAATCATCTGGTGCGCCAGCCGGCGCACCAGCGGGCTGTACTGCTTGATCATCGCGTTGGCGTCTAGACGCCCCTTGGCGGTGTACATGGGCTTCGTGCTCCGGGCGGTTCAGTTCAGGTTCATGGCGGCTTGCGCCGCCGCCGGCGCGCGCCGGCGCAGATGCGCCAGGCCGTCGTCGGCATCTGCGTGCTCATCGGCGCTCAAGCGCAGTTGCGCGGCCACCAGCGCCGTCAGTGCGGCCCCGGGGGCTTCACGCACGTCGCAGGCCGGATCGATGGCCACCCAATCGCACAGCGTGGCGCCCAGAAAGCTCTCGGCGCAACTCGCCAGGCGTTGCGCGATCCTCGGCACGCGCGTGCCACCGGGCGGCGCGGCCAGCAACAGGTCATAACTCATCAGCGCGCAGCGCCGCGCCAGCAGTTTCATCGCGGCATAGGCGTGGGTCACGCTTTCGGGCTGGTCGGCAGCCAGCAGCACGGGGCGTAGTGCGCGCCGCGTGAACAGGCGCGCCAGGTCCGGTGCACTGGCATGCACCAGCAGCACACGCGCCTGCGGCGCAGCGCATTGCAGCCGGTCGAGGAAATGCGCCGACGAGCCGCGCGTGTCCACATGGCGCAGCGGCAAACCACGCGCCGCCAGGTACGACACCTGGGTCGACAGCACTTCGATGCCGTAGCGCAGGTCGAGCGCGGCCAGTTCATGCGGCGCCGGCGAATTGTCGGCCGCGTCCACCACCAGGGTGTTCAGGCCCATCGCGCCGAGCACCGTGGTCAGCCGCTCCAGCAGCACGCTGGAAAACGCCACGTGCGGGTTGGCCACCAGCGCGACGTGCAACGCCTGCGTGCCGGCGAACAGACGGCGCAGGCCATGCGCCTGGTCAGCGGGGGCAGCCGTCGGGGGAAAGTGCATTTCGTGCATGCCGTTCGTGTGTCGCGTTCGGGCTCAGGCCAGCAGCGCTGCGGCATCCGCGCCGCGCGCGGGCGTCGGCGTGGCGCGCATGCCGGCAAACACCAGGTTCATGTCGCCCGCATCCATGCGCCAGGCCGTGGTCGGCGTGGTGCGCAAGGCCTGCTGCACCAGCGCATTCGCCGACAGGCGATGCCAGTCCTCGGGCACACGCTGGCCGTTGGCCACCGCCAGCACCTTGAGCTTGTGGCGGATCATGGCGTCCAGCGCCGGGCCCAGCTTCACGGCTTCGTCCACCTTGGACAGGATGACGCCGCGGCAGCTGTTGGCGCGATAGGCGTTCAGCACGTCCTCGATGGTCTCGCCCTGCGCGGCGGCGTTCACCACCAGCAGGCGGTTCACGCTGCGGTGCGACAGCATCTCCAGCAGCTCGCGCGTGCGTGCATCGCGCTGCGCCATGCCGGCGGTGTCGATGAGCACCATCTTCTTCGCCGACAGCAGGTCCAGCAGATCGTCCAGCGAGGCGCGGTCGTGCGCGGTGTGCACCGGCACGCCGAGGATGCGGCCATAGGCGCGCAGTTGTTCGTGCGCCGCCACCCGATAGGCATCCAGCGTGATCAACCCCAGGTTGCCGGCACCGTGGCGCGCGGCAAAGGCCGCGGCCAGCTTGGCGGTGCTGGTGGTCTTGCCCACGCCCGTGGCGCCGACGAGTGCGAACACGCCACCGCTGTCTTCCAGCGGGGCTTCGCCATCGCCGCTGAGCAGGTTGCGTTCCAGCACGCCGGAGGCCCAGCTGATCTCGTCGCAATCGTTGGGCAGGCTGTCCACCAGCTTGCGGATCAAAGCCGGCGAGAAGCCCTGGTCCAGCAGCTTCTGCGTCAGCAGGGCCTGGCGCGGCTGCCGCTGCAACCTTTCCATGAAGGCCAGCGCGCCGAAGCGGTCTTCGATCAAGCCTTTCATCGAGCGCAGTTCCTCGAGCACCTGGTCGTGCGCCTGGCGCACCACGGGCGGCACCTGCGGGCGCACGGCCGGGCTGCCTGCCACAGCGGGCGCGGCGCCGGCAAAGGCCTCGTCCGGCCTGGTCGCAGCCGGGGTCTGCACGGTGCGCAACGTGTCGGTGCGCGCTGCGTCGGTGCGCGTTGCGTCGGTACGCGTTGCGTCGGTGCGGGCGAAGTCGCTACGACCTGCGTCAGCGCGCGTCGCCTCGCCGCGCCCTGCGTCCGCGCGTTCGCGCAGCAGACTGCCGCCCGGCGGCGCCGGGCGAGCCGACAACTCGGCGGCGCGGGCCTCGGCCCGTGCCGCATCGGCGCGTACCTGCTCATGCGCCTGCTGCTCGGCGCGACGGCGCCGCAACATGCGTTCGCGCACATAGTCCTGGAAGGACAGCGTGCTCATCGACAACTCGGCCACGTCCTGTTCCACCGTGGTCGGCGCCGGCGCGGGCTCGTCCGCGACATCGCGGCCACGCGCCGATGGCACCACCGGTCGGCGCAACACCGGCAACAGCGGTGCGGACGGCGGGGCAAGAGGCGGCAGGGGCGCCACGTCGGCCTCGTCCGCGGCGCGTTCGATGCGCTGCACGCCTTCGGGCGGCATCGCCAGCACCTCCACGCCTTCGGCACTGGGCCGCGTCGACAACACCACCGCGTCCTCGCCGAAGGCCTGGCGCACGAGGCTCAATGCGTCGCGCGAGGTGCGCGCGGAAAAGCGCTTGACGTTCATGGGGTCTCCCGGCAGGTCGAATCGAGGAAGGAAGGGTTCCCGCAACGGGCACCGAAGCGGGGGGCGGCACGGCGGGTCATGGGTTGGCACCGATGACCGAGCCGATGCGGATCGAATGGGTTTCGGGGATCTCGCTGTGCGACAGCACCTTCAGCCGTGGCGCGGCGCGCCTGAGCAGCCGGGCGATGGGCGCGCGGATCAGGTCGGGCACCAGCAGGCAGGCCGGCACGCCCAGATCCTCCTGCGTGCGCGCCGTCTGTGCGGCATGGCGCGTCAGTGCATCGGCCACGCCCGGGTCGAGCGCGGCGCCGTGCGGCGAGTTCAGCGCCTGCGTCACCAGGCGCTCCAGTTCGGGGTCGAGCGCGATCACGTCGAGCTCGCGCACCGGGCCGTAGATCTGCTGCACGATGGCCGGTGCCAGCTGCACGCGGATGCGTTGCGCCAGCTCGGCCGCATCGGTGGTGGTGGGGGCAAACTCGGCCAGGCAGTCGACGATGGAACGTATGTCGCGGATGTGCACGCCTTCTTCCAGCAGCAGCTGCAGGACCTTCTGCACGGTGGCGATGCCGACCATCTTGGGAACCACGTCTTCCATCAGTTTGGGTGCGAGCTTGGTGACATGGTCGATCAGCGCCTGGGCCTCGACGCGTCCCAGCAGGCGCGCGGCATTCACCTGCATCAAGTGTGAAAGGTGGGTGGCCACCACGGTCGCACAATCAACCACCGTAAACCCGGCCATTTGGGCCATCTCGCGGTGGCGTTCCTCGATCCACACCGCGGGCAGCCCGAAGGCCGGGTCGGTGGTCGCGGTGCCGGGCAGCGCCTGCGTGGCGCCGCCGGGGTTGATGGCCATCCACATGCCGGGGAAGGCCTCGCCGTCGCCCACCACCGCGCCGCGCAGCGTGACGCGGTACATGCTCGGCTTGAGCTCGAGGTTGTCGCGGATGTGCACCGGCGGCGGCAGGAAGCCCACGTCCTGCGCGAACTTCTTGCGCACGCCCTTGATGCGCCCGAGCAGGTCGCCGGCGCGGGCCTTGTCGACCATCGCGATGAGCCGGTAGCCGACCTCCAGGCCGAGCGTGTCCACCGGCAGCAGGTCGTCCCAGCTGGCCTCGGCATTCGGTTGCGGCTGCTCCGCGTCCTTGGGCCGCGCGGCCAGCGCCTCGGTGCGCTGTTCGCGCCGGCGCACCCACCAGGCCAGCGTGCCGATGGCAACGGCAATGCTCACGAACACGAAATGCGGCATGCCCGGCACCACGCCCAGCGCGCCGACGATGCCGGCGGTGATGATCAAGGCCTTGGGCGAGTTGAAGACCTGCGCGCCGATTTGCGTGCCGATGGCGGAATCCTTGCCCACGCGCGAGACCACCATCGCCGCGGCCACCGAAATCAGCAGCGCCGGCACCTGCGCCACCAGCGCGTCGCCCACCGCCAGCGAGATGTAGGTGCTGGCCGCCTGCTGTGCCGACAGGTCGTGCTGCGCCACGCCGATGATGAAGCCGCCGACGATGCTGATGAACAGGATGAGCATGCCGGCGATGGCGTCGCCGCGCACGAACTTGCTGGCACCGTCCATCGAGCCGAAGAAGTCGGCCTCCTCGCCGACCTCGGCGCGGCGCCGGCGTGCTTCACCCTCGTCGATCATGCCGGCGTTGAGCTCGGCATCGATGGCCATCTGCTTGCCCGGCATCGCATCCAGCGTGAAGCGTGCACCGACCTCGGCGATGCGCTCGGCGCCCTTGGTGACGACGATGAAGTTGATGACCACCAGGATGGCGAAGACGATCAACCCGACGGCGAAGTTGCCGCCGATGAGGATGTGACTGAAGGCTTCGATCACCTTGCCCGCCGCACCCGGGCCGGTGTGGCCGTCGACCAGCACCACTCGCGTCGAGGCCACGTTCAGCGACAGGCGCATCAGTGTGGTGATGAGCAGCACCGTGGGGAAGGCCGCAAAGTCCAACGGCTTGACCATGTGCGCCGAGATCATCACCACCATCAGCGCCATGGCGATGTTGAAGGTGAACAGCAGGTCCAGCGCGAAGGGCGGCAGCGGCAGCACCATCATGGCCAGCACCATGATCACGAACAGCGGCACGCCCAACGCCTTGAACACGCCCATGCCCGGGCCCAGCAGGCCTTGCAGGTGTCGCATCACGGCATTCATGCCTCAGCCTGCGGCTTGTCGTTCAGCGGATCGAGTTCCAGCGGCACCTTCAACTCGGGCAGGGGCAGCGGCGCCGCGCCGCGCCCCTGCAGGTGCGCACGCAGCTGGTAGACGTGCGCCAGCACCTGCGCCACCGCGCCGAACAATGCGGCCGGCACGGGGCCGTCGAGCTCGGCATGCGCAAACAGCGCACGCGCCAGCGGGGCGGCTTGCAGCACCGGCACCTTGGCGCCGGTCGCGGCATCGCGGATGCGCAGCGCCATCAGGTCGGCGCCCTTGGCCACCACGCGTGGCGCGCTCATCAGCCCTTCCTGGTACTTCAGCGCCACGGCAAAGTGCGTCGGGTTCATGACCACCAGGTCGGCGCCGGGCACGGCCGCGAGCATGCGGCGATTGGCCAGTTCGCGCATGCGCGAACGCACGCGCGACTTGATCTCGGCGCTGCCTTCGACCTCGCGCAGCTCCTGCTTGATTTCCTGCGCGCTCATCTTCAGCCGCTCGGCGAGCTGGTGGCGCTGCAGCGGCACATCGACGACGGCGAACAGCGCCAGCGTCAACACCAGCAGCAGCACGCCGCCCAGCACCACGGCGCCTGCATGGCCCATCGCCGCAGGCAGCGGCAGGTTCAGCGCCTCGGCAAAGCGCGGCAGGTTGCGCACCAGGTAGAACACACCCACGGCACCCAGGATCATTGCCAGCAGGCAGGTCTTCAGCGTGTTCACCAGTTGTTGGCCGCTGAACATGCGCGCCAGTCCGGCAAAGGGATCGATCTTCTCGAGCTTGGGCTGCAGCGCCTTCAAGCTGAAGTTCCAGCCGCCCGACAGCACGCCCGAGGCCACCGCCAGCCCCACCATCAACAGGCCCACGGCCAGGATCAGCAGCGCCGCCGGCAAGCCGAGCAGTGCCAGGCGTTGCTGCATGACCTGTGCGTCGGCCAGCACTTGCGCGTCGAAACGCAGCCCGGCGGCGAACTTGCCTGCCAGCCAGGCCGTCAGCTCGGGCGCGGCCGCGGCCAGCAGCCCGGCAATGGCGCCGATCGCTGCCAGGTGCCCCAGGTCATGCGAGCGCGCGACCTGCCCTTCGGCGCGCGCCTTGCGGATCTTGCGTTCGGTGGCGGGAAGTCTGCGGTCCTGGGCGTCGTCCATGGGGTTCGGTCGCGTTCAATCGCGTGCCTTGCCATGGTGCCCGGGAGGGCCTGTCGCTTGAGCCCGATAAGAAAGGCGAAACCCCGCCATGTTACGTACCGTGCCAGGTGGCGCGCGTGGCCAATGGTCCTCAATGGCGACGCAAGAGCGTCTTCGACTGCATGCGGAGCGAAGCGACCGCTCGCGAAACATCGAATTCACTCACCGCAGAGTAACGGAGGACGCAGAGTTGGCGCAGAGGAAATGCAATGGATGCAAATCGTTTCCTGTATTTCTCTGCGGAACTCTGCGTCCTTCGTTCCTCTGCGTTGAAGGCTGCTTGTATTCGGCGGCTTTACGCCGCTTGCAGCCCGTGGGCCACGCACCGCAGCTTCGATCGACGAACGCCAAGCCGTCTCGGCCTCTAGCGGCGCAGTTGCGGCGCGATCGATTGGATCTCGCTGGCGGGCTCCTCGGCCTCCGCAGGCGGCAGATCGTTGCGGAAGACCCGGTCCTCGGCCTCGCGGTTCATGACGATGATGCTGATGCGCCGGTTGGTCGGGCCGCCCGGGTCCTTCGCATCGAAAGGCGTGCTTGCTGCCAGACCCTGCACGCGCAGCGTGCGGTCTTCGGGCAGCCCGCCCGACATCAGCTCGCGCCGCGACGCGTTGGCGCGGTCGGCCGACAGCTCCCAGTTGCTGTAGCCCAGGTCACCGCCGACAAAGGTCGCCGCATCGGTGTGGCCTTCCAGCGTCAGGCGGTTCGGCACCTCTGCCAACACCGCACCGATCTCGCGCAGCAGCTCGCGCATGTAGGGCTGCACCACGGCGCTGCCGCTGGTGAACATCGGGCGCTGGTTCTCGTCGACGATCTGGATGCGCAGGCCGTCGCGTGTCATGTCCAGGCGGATCTGCGAGCTCATCGCCGCCAGCTTGGGGTTGGCGGCGATCTTCTGCTCGACCTTCTGCTTCAGCCGCTCCAGGCGCGCCACCTCGGCGCGCACCTGCTCGGCCTTCAGCGCTTGCAGGTTGACCGTCTTGCGCCTGGATTCGATGTCGCCGCGCTTGACCTGGCCGGTGCTGCGCGTCATGTCCTCACCGCCGCCCCTGACCACATGCGAGGCGTCGCCCGCGCCTGAGCCGTTGGCCAGCAGCGCGATCTTCAGCGGCGACGCGAAATAGTCGGCAATGCCCTTCTTGTCGCCCTCGCTGGTGCTGCCCAGCAGCCACATAAGCAGGAAGAAGGCCATCATCGCCGTCACGAAGTCGGCATAGGCGATCTTCCACGCGCCGCCATGGTGGCCGTGGCCGCCCTTCCTGACGCGCTTGATGATGATCGGCTGCAGCTTCCTGGCGTCACCGGCCATATCAGCCCCCCCCCGAGGCGCCTTCGGCGCTCCCCCCCAGGGGGGCGACGTCTGCGGCCCGGCAAAGCCGGTTCCGCGACGTCCGCTCGACGCACCGCGGGCCGGCCACGACCAGCGCGTCAGGCGAGATCACTTCTTGCCCTTCACATGCTTTTCAAGTTCCGCGAAGGTCGGTCGCTCGGTGGAATACAGCACCTTGCGGCCGAACTCCACCGCCACCTGTGGTGCATAACCCTGCATCGACGCGAGCAGCGTGGTCTTGATGCACTGCAACTCCTTGCCGGCCTCGTCGACCTTCTGCTCCAGCAGCCCGGCCAGCGGCTCGGCGAAGGCATAGGCCAGCAGGATGCCCAGGAAGGTGCCGACCAGCGCCGAGCCGATCATGCCGCCCAGCACCGCCGGCGGTTGCCCCACCGAGCCCATGGTGTTGACGACGCCCAGTACCGCCGCGACGATGCCGAAGGCCGGCAGCGCGCCGGCCAGGCGCTGCAGCGCTGCCACCGCCGCGTGGGCCTCGTTGTGATGCGTCTCGATCTCGCTGTCCATCAGGCTCTCGATCTCGTGCGAGTTCAGGTTGCCAGACACCATCATGCGCAGGTAGTCGGTGATGAACTCCGACACATGGTGGTCGTTGCCCACCACCGGGTACTTCTGGAACAGCGCCGAGCTCTGCGGCTCCTCCACGTCCTTCTCGATCGACATCAGGCCTTCCTTGCGCGCCTTGTGCAGGATGTCGTACATCAGCGCCATCAGTTCCATGTAGCGCGCCTTGGTGTACTTGCTGCCCTTGAAGCACTGGCCCAGGCCGCGCGCGGTGGCCTTCAGCACCTTGGGCTGGTTGTTGGCGATGAAGGCGCCGAAAGCGGCGCCGCCGATGGCCGCCATCTCGAAGGGCAGCGCCTTCAGCACCACGCTGATATTGCCGCCGTGCGCGATGAACACGCCGAACACGGCAGACAGCGCGACGATCCAGCCAATGATGACGAACATGTGGAAGTGCGCTGTTAGCGACTGGAAGCAGCGGCCCAGGCGCGCGCAGCGCGGGCCGAGGGGTTGATGCCCTGTTTATCGGCCCGCCGCGGCACCACTTGAGACACCTGCGACGACCGGATCGTGCGGCAGCGCGCGCAGCGGCAGCCGGTACAGCCACAGCGGCCGCCCATCGGGGCAGGTCAGCACGGCCTGCGGCAACCAGCCGGCAGCCTCGAACTCCAGGCTCGCCACCCAGCTGCCATGCGCCATCTCGGCTGCGGCCTTGGCCAGCGCGCGTGGCATGCTTTCGGGGCGCTGGAACAGGTACACCAAGGCGTAAGGGGCCCAGCTTTGCGCCCACATGTCGGCGCGATGCACCTGCGCATGGCGGCATGCCAGGCGTGCCGCCAGCATCAGCGGCCAGCTCCATTCGACACCCTCCAGCCGCACCCGCGGGTAGGCACGGCGCAGCGCGCGCAGGCCGTGGCCCAGGCCACAACCGGCGTCGAGCACACGTGCGCCAGCCGGCAAGACCGCCTTTGCCGCCAGACTGTCCAGCGCGCGCGCCGGCGTCGGGAACAAGGGCGCGTCGCGCCAGGCGCTGCGCGGATACAGCCCCAGCAGCAGCGCCAGCGGCAGCAGCCAGGGCCAGGCCGGCAATGCAGCGCCACTGGCCCACAGCGACAGCGGGAATCCGGCGGCAATGACGAGGGCCCGCGTGCGCGTGGCGCCGAGCAGGCTCGACGCCACGCCAGTGACGCTGCCCGCAAGCAGGCCGAGCCAGGTGGGTGCGCCCAGGGCGCCGAGCAGCAGATACACCAGCCAGGCCGCCGCCCAGGCCAGCAGCGCCGGCAACGGCCAGGCCAGCCAGCGGCGCCGCGAGGGCGCCGCTGATGCGCAACGGCTCGTCGCCGGAACTATGACCATGCCTGGGCCGAGATGACGCGGAATCGCCAGTGTCGCGCGTCGCAACGCCGCACAGGCCGTGAAAAGGCACGGCTTTGGGCCACAGCTCGGGCGGCCCGCCGCGCCGTGGGCTGGAGCCCGAAACGGTGCCGTAGGTGAAGCGATCGCCGGCGCTGGCCAACAGGCTGGCCACCTGCGGCGGCAGATCAACGACCGCGGCTGCGTCGCCCGGGCCGCGTTGTACCGGGCGCGACGTGGCTTCAGCGCAAGGACAGGATGCGCGCGTGGTCCGGCCGCACCTTCACCAGCGTGCTGGCCACGGCCGCGCGCACCGCGAAGCGTGCGTCCAGCGTGTCGCGCAGCGCCGGCTCGCCCAGCGGCAAGCCGCTGGGCGCCACCAGGCTGGCCACCCAGGGCAGGTTGGCGCGCCGCCCGCGCGAGACGACGATGCCGCGTTCGCCGTTGGCCAGCTCGACGAAGCTGCCCGGCGGGTACAGACCCGTGGCGCGCAGCAGCGCGCCGCCCACCTCGTCGGGCACGCCGCCGGCGCCCAGGCAGGCCTCGCGCGCGGCCTGCACCGGAGACATCGGCGCGCGCGTGCGCCGCCGGCTGATCTTGGCGGTGAAGATGTCGGCGCGGCGCAGCAACCGCGCCAGCTGGCGTTCCTCGGGCAGCTCGGCCAGCGGCAGCTGCGCGTCGCTGCGGTCATGATGAAGGCGCACCACTTCGCACCACAGCGCGTCATCCAAACCTGCGTCGCGCAGCAGTTGCGCGCCCTGCGGCGCGTGCTGCTGGATCTGCTCGCGCATGGCCGGTGTCAGCGGTGCGGCGGTGCTGGCCAACTGGTCCTGGAGCGTGGCCATGGCCACGTTCATCGTCAGCGCGGCACAGCCCAGACTGCACACCGCTTCGGCCCGCCAGCCCAGCATCGTCGCGGCCTGCCCGCACACCAGCATGACCAGCAACGCATGGTGGCTGCTGTACTTTTCGAGCGTGTGGCCGGCGGCATGGATCAGGTGATACAGCGACACATCGCCATGGCGCAGGCCAAGCCTGCTGGCCCGCTCATGCACCAGGCGCACTCGGGCGATGAATTCGTCATTCGGCCCGGCGTCACGCAGCGCCTGGTCGAGCATGGAACTCAGGCTTTCCCACTGGTCGGGCACGTTGGCGTCGGCGGCGCTGGGTGCCTCGCGCGAGTTGGCCTGCGGGCGCGCTTCCGCGATGCTCTTCAGCGGAGCGTTCTGACGCAGCATCACGCCCATGGCCGCGCCCAGCTTGCGGCGCCATTCGATGGACTCGTCCTCGTCGGCAAAGAGCCGCTGCCCGCGCAGGTATGCCAGCTGTTCGTCGCTGCTGATGTGCGCGCCCGCGGCCAGCAGCAGCCGGCCGTTGGCATCGCGCACGCCGAAGGGCAACGCCACGTCAGTGCGCAAGTGGTCGGATGAGAAGGGAATCAGCTTCAAGCGCGGGTCTCAATGCGGCGGGCACGGCGCAACCGGCGACCGCGCCCTTGCCTGGATTTCGGTTCTCGCGCCCTGGGCTTGAGCGTCGCACCGCCAAAGAAAAAAGCGGGTCCCGAAGGACCCGCTGAAAGCACAGAGGTCTGTGCCAGGAGGAGACAAGCATGAAAAAACCAATCACCGTGTTTATCGGCCACGGCCGCGCCGAAAGTAGGCCTGAATGCGTGACTCAATGCGCATGCCAGGCGGCGGCAGCGGCTTTGCCGGCAGCCGACGGGATCTGCAATGCGCCGGCCAGCTTGCCCTTGCCGGCGCGCGCCGGCGGGTTGCACATGCCGCACACATAGTGTTTGGCGATCTCGTACGGGTGGGTCACGAAGTGGCCGCTGCAGCTGCTGCACTTGGTCAGCGTGAGCATGCCGTTGTCGACGAACTTCACCAGCCGCCAGGCGCGCGTCACGCTGAGCAGCGGCTCCAGGCCCTGCGAGCGCGTCTGCTCCAGATAGAGCTGGTAGGCCTTGATGACACTGTCGATCTCGTCCAGCTCGGACACCTTGTTCAGGTATTCGTGGATGTTCAGGAACAGGCTGGCGTGGATGTTGGGTTGCCAGGTCATGAACCAGTCGGTCGAAAAAGGCAGCTGGCCCTTGCTCGGGCTCTTGCCCGCGACTTCCTTGTACAGGCGCAGCAGCCGCTCGTAGCTCAGGTCGGTTTCCGATTCCAGCACCTGCAGCCGCGCGCCGAGGTTGATGAGGATCACCGCGCGCTCGATCTGCCGCGCTTCGGTGAGGATGCTCTTGTTGCGTGCCATGGCGTGCTCAGGCGGCTTCTTGATGGCGCCCGGCCATCAGGATCGACGCGTGCAGGCGATTCACGCTCTCGTTGGCGGCTTGCTTGCCATGGCTGGTGAGCAGGCCCCAGACGATGTCGTCGTCCATGCGGAAGCGGCACAGGAGCGTGTTGCTGGCGGCGATCTTCATCATCTGCGCCGGCGTCAGGGTGTTGATCAGCTTGGCGGTGTCTTCGTTCACGCCCAGGCGGTACAGCGCCTGGTCGAGGTCCACGCGGATCAGGCTTTGCGCCAGCATCAGGTAGGACAGGTTGGCTTCGCGGATTTCGGCAAGGATCTGGTCGGCGGTCATCGAGCTGCTCCTGGGGGCTTCGGGATCAGGTTGCGGTTGCAACTTGAAACGAACTGTAGGCGCGGGAAATGGGCCCGGACATCAGGCCAGTTCCGTGGCTTGAGTCCCGCTTTGTCCAATGCGCTTGTCAGATAAATTCCTACAGGGCCGCCGCAAGCCGGCCCGCGCTCAGGTAGGCACGCGCCAGTAGGCGCCGATGCCGTCGATGTCGTGGATAGGCGCATCGATGCCCCTGGCCTGCCGATAGTCGGCGATGGCCCTGCGGCACCCCTCGACCGCGCCGAAATCGTCCACGATGACAAATCCGCCCGGGCTGACCTTGTGGCCCAGGGCCTGCAGCGCGTCCATCGTCGACGCGTACATGTCGCCGTCCAGCCGCAGCATCGCGATGCGGTCGATTGGCGCACCCGGCAAGGTGTCCTTGAACCACCCCTTCAGGAACCGCACCTGATCGTCGAGCAGTTCGTACTTCCTGAAGTGCTCCTGCACCGTCTCCAGCGACACCGACAGCTCCTTGAAGGTGTGGTGCATGTCGCCCTGGTCCTGCGCGGGGTAGCGCTCGAAGTCAGGCTTGGGCAGGCCGGCAAACGAATCGGCGACCCAGACGCATCGATCCTGGATGCCGAACACCTTCAGCACGGCCCGCATGTAGATGCAGGCACCGCCGCGCCAGACTCCGGTTTCGACGAAATCGCCCGGCACTTGCTCGGCGATCACATGGCTCATCAGTTCGCGGATGTTTCGCAAGCGCTCGAAGCCGATCATGGTGTGCGCCTTGGCGGGCCAGTCCCGGCCTTTCGCGCGCAGCGCGGGATTGAAGACACCCCCCGACCATTGGTCGATAGGCGGGTCTTCATAGATCACGCCGAGCAGCACCCGCTCCATCAGGTCGAGGTAGAGCCCGGCGAGGCGTTCGATGTGATTCATTGCAACTCCAAGTACTCAGCAGGTTCGGGCTCCGAACGGCGGGAATCCGCCGCGACGGTGGCGTGTGGCTCGGGGGCGACGTCGGCGGGCAGGTCGTCCGGCACACCGCCAAAGCCGGCCTGCATGGTGCGCGCCGTCATCTTCTCGCTCAGCGTGGTGGCCACCTTGACGAGCGACACGCGCATGAAATGCGCCGTGCCTTCGCCGCACTCCTTCAGCGTGGCATCCAGGTACACCAGCTGCTTGATGTGAAAGCGCCAGTCGAACCAGCCCAGGTACCAGAACCAGTCGGCGTAGTAGATCCACGAGTTGGAGTTCATGGCCCGCACGTGGGTCGGGTCCTGCCAGGCGGTGTTGGCGCGCTCGAAGGGCACCTCGATCAGCATCTCGCCGCCCTCGCGCAGCAGCTCGAGGCAGTTGCTCATCAGCTGGGGGAGATCCGGCACGTGCTCCAGCACGTTGTTGGCATAGATCGTGTTCAAGGTCCCGGGCTGCAACTCCACCGGGCCGAGCGACTCGCTGGCGACGACCTGCGGCCAGGCCTGGGGTTTGGCCAGGTCGAGCACCGCGTCGGGCTGCGCAAGCTCGAGCACATCCACGTTGAACCAGCCGAGCCGATAGTCCTTGCCCGAACCGATGTGCAACTGCGTGGGCCGCCAGGGGCCCGGATTCATGCGTTGCCCCTGCACCTTGCGGTAGCCGCAGCCGAAGGCCAGCGCGTCGGCGTACTGCTCGATCACGTCGTGGCTGCGGAAGGCGCTCAGCTTGCTTCGGGCCTGGTCCGAGAACTCCGCGGTGCCGAAGCGCTCGGCAAAAAAGCGGCCCAGTTCATTTCCGGCCAGCCAGAAGACCGTGTCTTCGAACTGGGCCGGCGGCGACGTGCTCGCGGTGCGCTCGCTGATCAGCGGCGTACCCAGCGACATGCATTGGAACGCCCGCGCCTGCTCGAAACGCGCGCTCTCGTAAAAGTGGCAGTTGAACACCGCCTTGGACTGCCTGATCAGGCCGTCGCGCTCCGGCCCATAGAGCGGGCTGCCGAGCAGCGTGACCGTGCGGCCACTGGTCTCGACCTGCTCGATGAGCTGCGCGCGACGCTCATTGACGCTGCCGAAGAACAGGATGTCAATCGGTCGCGCATCGAGGGCCAGGTCTTCTCCCACCAGATAGGGGGCATGCGCAAACGAGATCAAAGGTACGTCATCGAGGTGCGCCGTGTACGCGCTCACGTTGCCGGCGTCGTAATCGACCACCGCCGAGTTGCCCAGCAGCGCCAGATAGGCTGGCGCGACTGCAGCGCCGCCCGCGCCGAGCTGCTCGAGATTGACGAACACGCAGGTATGGCGGGCACGCAGTGCCGCATCGAAGCCCAGGTGCGCGCCGAAGACGAAGTTCACCGCGTCGTGGCGCAATCGGTTCTTCGCCAGGCTGACGGTGGCGCCCATACGCCGGAACTGATGTCTGAAGAAGCGAGCCTGGTCCAGAAAACCCAGGGAATGCACGTAGCCCAGGGGCTGGATGACACAGATATGAACATCGGGCAAGGTCATGGATGTCTCCTCGGTTGTCATGCAACTGCGGTCACGTTGAGCGCGCCAGGCGAGACCTCCGCGGCCAGGTGCTGGAGCGCCTGGCCGCGCAGCGCCTGCTGCCACATGCGCTGCAGCAGCGCCTCGAGGTCGCGCGCAAAGCGCGCGCCGTCGAACAACGGACTCGTGCGTTGCTGCAGGGCAAGATGCGCTTTCAGCGCACCTCGATGCGAAACGTCGGCGGCCAGCGCCAGCACCTTCTCTCGATACGCGTCGACTTCGCGGCACACCAGTTCCTCAAGCCGAACCGCGTGCAGCAGGCTGGAGGCCACACGCTGCGCGAAGGTCGGGCCCTGCAGCGTGACGACCGGCACGCCAACCCACAGCGCCTCCCCCGCCGTGGTGTGGGCGTTGCACGGCCAGGCATCGAGATAGACGTCGGCGCAGGCCAGCCGGCTCAGGTGCTGTTGCAGTGGCAGCAGCGGGGCAAACACCAGGCGCCGCTCGTCGATGCCGCGCGCTCGCGCAGCAGCACGCAGCGTGTCCTGCACGTTGGTGTTCCACTGCAGCAGCCACAGCAGTGCATCGGGGCGTGCTTCCAGAATAGAGCACCAAACATCGAAGACCTCGGCCGAGATCTTGTACGACTGGTGAAAGCCGCACAGCAGCAGCGCGTCCTCGGGCACGCCCCAGTCTGCACGGTGCGACGGCAGCGGCCGTCCGCGCCGCGAATCATTGGGCTGGTAACACAGCGGCAGCTGGGCGATCTTCTCGCTGAAGTGCGCGGCATTCGCCAGCGGTGTGACCACGGTGTCGCCGATCAGGAAGTCGATGTAGGGCGCTCCGGTGGTGCCGGGAAAGCCCAGCCAGGTGACCTGCAGTGGCGCTGGACGCGCCGCAAACACCGGCAGCAGCGTATCGTAGGTGGCGCCCTTCAGGTCAACCAGGATGTCGATGCGCAGCTCGCGTGCGCGCTGCGCAATGCGCTGGTAACCCTGCCCGCGCAGATTCTCGAAGTGCTCGGCCGCAGCCATCACCCGCTGGCGCAGCGCGCTGCCATCGTCCGGCCCCGTCGACAGGCAGAAGACCTCGAAAGCCTGCCGGTCGTGATGTTCCAGTACCTGCACCAGCAACTGGCTGGTGGCATGGGTGTGAAAGTCGGCCGACAGGTAGCCCAGGCGCAGGCGAGCGCCATGGTCGCGGGCACGAACACGCGGCAGTGGCTGCACCTTGCCCGCCACATGCAGCGCATAGTGGCGCGCCACCTTCAGTTGCTCCAATGGGTCATTCACCAGCACGGCGTGCGTGAAGGCACTGGTTTCCATCGCAGCGTCCGGCGGCAGCGCGCGCAGCGCCGGGCGCAGCCGGTCCAGTTCGGCCCGGGCCTCGACCCAGCGGCAGGCTTCGCGCTCCAGGAACAGCAGTTGGCCGCGCGCCGCCAGGTCGCTGCTGCCCACGCCCAGTGTGACCGCGGTCCGTACGCACTCGGCGGCCTCGGCCTTCATGCCCAATTGCTTGAAAGAGGTGCCCAGGTGGTAGTGCAGGAACGGGTCGTCCAGTTTCAGCGCCAGCGCCTGCATGAACACCGCCACCGCCTCGGCATGGCGAGTTGCCTGCTGCAGCGCCATCGCCATCGACATCAGATAGGGGTGATCGGGCTGCAACTGCGCAGGCCGTGCATGCAGGCAAGCCAGCGCCTCGTCGGCCCGGCCCAGCGCCAGCAGCGCATGCGATTCGAGCGTGTAGCCGAGCAGCTGCAAGGGATGCAGTGCACGTATGCGCCTGGCACGTTGCACGGCCTCCTCGGCACGACCGCACTTGATCAGCGCATGCGCCACGGCCAGGCCGTAGGCCGAATCGGCATGCAGCTCCGTGGCCTGCGCGAACGCCCTGGCGGCGGCCGGCCAGCGTTCGCGCTGCGCATGCGCCTGCCCGCTTTGCCAGTGCTTGAAGGCCTGCAAATGCAGGCGGGCCGTGGGAGCGGGACGCGCAGGTTCAGGAAATTGCAGTGCCATGGGGAGGGCGCGCCCGCGGCAACAAGTGCCGGGCAACAGGGAGTTTTGCCGGGGTCTAGGCTATGGGCGCAGGCCAGCTGTTGAACGGGCAAAAAGCAGGCGCAGCAAGCGCTTGTTCGTGGCTCCGCAGCGCCGCCTCCCGGTTCGGCTCATGCCGGATCGGGCAAGGCAGCCGCGCAAGCGGGCGTGGCCTGCGAGCGCAGCCATGCGGCCTGCTCGCGCCAGTGCCGCGCCTTCAGTTCGTCGCCGAGCGCGCCGAACATCACCGCCAGGTTGTGCGCCGCGAGAAAACTGCCGCGGCCCTGCACCGTGTCCTGCAGCGCCGGGTTTTCGCCGATGTCCAGTGCGCGCAACCAGCTGGATTCGATCATCGGCAGCAGCATCGGCGCGTGCTGCGGCTGCGCTGCCGCCCAGTCGAGCAGCAGGTCGCCCAGCGTGAAGTAGAAGTCCGGCGATTCGCCCCAGCGCGGCATCTCGGCTTCGGCGATGGCCATCGCCGTCTCGAATTGCGCCAGCTTCTTCAGCGTGAACAATCGGCGCAACACCAGGTCGTGGCACCAGCCAGCTGCGGGTCCTGCGGCGGACATTGCGCGTGCATACCAGGGCTCGGCAGCAGCATAGTCGCCGTGTACCTCGAAATCCTTGCCCAATTGGTACTGCAGGTAGGCGTCCTGCGGATCGGCACGCAGTGCCAGCAACAGGAGTTCGCGGTTGCGGCCCCGCTTTAGCGCCATCTGCGCCGGCAGGTAGCCGTCATGGGCCACTTGCAAGGCCAGACGCTGCCGCGGCAGCGCGGACAGCGGCTGTTCGTGCACTCGTCCCTCGTAGCCCACGCCGCGGGGCAGGAGCCTCGGCAACCAGCTCGGCGCACTTTGCGTTGTGCCTTGGGCCGACTCGATCAGGCTGTCCACGCGAACCAGGCCGATGTGCGGGACGGAGCTCTGGCTGTAGCCGTGCAGCGACACAGCACCGCCCTGAATCCACTCGTCCGCATCCAGAATCAGGCGCCAGTCACAGCCGGTCTGGTCGAGGGCGGCGTTGCGCGCGGCGGCGAAGTCACCGCACCAGGACCAGGGCACGACGCGGGCGCCACAAAGCCTGGCGAGCGCGGCGGTGTCGTCCACCGAACCCGTGTCCAGCACGCAAATTTCGTCGACATGGGCCGCGGCGCTGCGCAGGCAGCGCTCAATGCAGCGCGCCTCGTCGCGGGCAATCATCACAAGGGCAATGGAAGGCATGCCATAGCCTGCTGGTGTGGCGATGCAGCCCATCCAGCGATCAGCACCGACGCGCGGCCGCTATTCCACCGACTGCGCCGGCGCGCCTGGTGGACCGATTTCGCAACGCGCCAAAAACTTCTCCTCAAGTTCCCAAAACCGCGCTCCGATAACCCCTGCAACGCACCCGAGATCTATTTGGGACGTGGTCCGGCTGGCCGGCCGAAGGTCGAGTGGCGTCATCGCCGCAAGATACAACGGTTTGCTGGCGCGGGCGGAGCCGGTCGATGCGACGCAAGCCGCGTCACCCGGCAGACGAGGGGACCGGGCAACCTGATTGGCAGGTGCCTTCGTTTAACGCCGGCGGCAAGGCCGGGAATTCAAGTCCATTCTTAGGAGTCTTTTTATGCCGATGACGATCAATACCAACGTGGTGTCGCTGAACGCGCAGCGCAACTTGAGCATGTCGCAATCTTCTCTTGCGACGTCGATGCAGCGCCTGTCTTCGGGCCTGCGCGTGAATTCCGCGCGCGACGACGCCGCCGGCCTGGCCATTGCCTCGCGCCAGGATGCGCAGATCCGCGGCATCAACGTCGCCATCCGCAATGCCAACGACGGCATCTCGCTGGCGCAGACGGCCGAAGGCGCGCTGGCCACCATCACCGACGCGCTGCAGCGCATGCGTGAGCTGGCGGTGCAGGCGCAAAACGGCTCGAACGGCACCAGCGACCGCGCCAACCTGAGCGCCGAATACACGGCGTTGTCTGCGGAAATCGCGCGCATCGCCGCGCAGACCAAGTTCAACGGCACCGCCATCGTCGGCGCCAGTGCCGGGGCGCAAGTCTTCCAGGTGGGCGCGAACAATGGCGACACGTTGACCATCACCACCACCACCGTGACCACGGTGGCCGGTGATTTGACGACCGCCGCCAACGCCTCGACGGCGCTGGGCGCGATCGACACCGCGCTCGACACGGTCAATACCAGCCGCGCCAGCTACGGTGCCGCGATGAGCCGCTTTTCGATGGCGATTCAGAACCTGCAGATCTCAGGCGAGAACCAGGCAGCGGCGCGCGGGCGCATCATGGATGCGGACTTCGCGGCCGAGACGGCCAACCTGTCTCGAAGCCAGATCCTGCAGCAGGCCGGCAGCGCGATGGTGGCGCAGGCCAACCAGCTGCCCAACCAGGTGCTGGCGCTGCTGCGCTGAGCGGCACACGCCAGGCCCTCGGGGCCTGCACTCGAGCCGCCCTTCGGGGCGGCTTTTTTGTGTCCGAAAGTGTCGCGGATTGGCGGGTCATTGCCTGTCTTTTCGGCGTACCCGCGCCGGCGCCGCTGCCGAAAATGCAGCATGCAGGCCGAACTTCGCGACGCCTGAATTACCCGGCGCTAAACCGCCGGAAGGCTCTGGGTTCTTCAAGGAGTGTTCTGACATGCCGCAAACGATCAACACCAACGTCGCATCGCTGAACGCGCAGCGCAATCTGAACACCTCGCAGTCATCGCTGGCGACATCGATGGAGCGGCTTTCCTCCGGGCTGCGCGTCAACTCCGCCAAGGACGACGCCGCCGGGCTGGCCATTGCCGACCGCATGAACGCGCAGATCCGCGGCATGAACGTCGCGATTAGAAACGCCAACGACGGCATCTCGCTGGCTCAGACGGCCGAAGGCGCGCTGGCTACGATGACCGACGCGCTGCAGCGCATGCGCGAGCTGGCGGTGCAGGCGCAGAACGGCTCCAACGGTACCGGTGACCGCGCCAACCTCGACACCGAGTTCCAGGCGCTCGCGCTCGAAGTCGGGCGCATTGCCACGCAGACCAAGTTCAACGGCAGCGCCATCGTCGGCCCGAGCGCCGGCGTGCAGGTATTCCAGGTGGGCGCCAACGGCGGCGATACGCTGACCGTGACCACCACCCAGGTCACGACCGTCGGCGGCGGCATCACCACCGCGGCGCTGGCCTCGACCGCGCTGGCCGACATCGACGCCAAGCTCGACGTCATCAGCACCAGCCGCGCCAGCTACGGCGCCGCCATGAGCCGTTTCTCGATGGCCATCCAGAACCTGCAGATTTCCTCGGAGAACCAGTCCGCTGCACGCGGGCGCATCATGGACGCCGACTTCGCGGCCGAGACCTCGAACATGTCGCGCGCGCAGATCCTGCAGCAGGCCGGCACGGCCATGGTGGCGCAGGCCAACCAGCTGCCGCAGCAGGTGCTGCAACTGTTGCGCAACTGACACCGCGCACGGCGCCGCTGGGCGCACCCTGGCCCGCCCCGGTCGTGCACCCGGGCGGGTCTCGTCGTTCGATCGTCCTAAAGTTCCGCCGCCAACTGCCGAAAGCCCGATAGCGTTCTAGGAAAGACCCATGGCCACCATCTCTTCCATCGGCATCGGCAGCGGGCTGGACATCGAGAGCGTGATCTCGCAGCTGGTCGCCGTCGAGCGCACGCCCGTCACGCAGTTGCAGAAGGAAGCCACCTCGCTGCAGACGCGCCTGTCGACGTACGGCAAGCTGCAGTCGGGCATGTCGGCGCTGCGCGACGCCGCGTCGGCACTGACGCGCAGCAGCACCTGGGGGGCGACCACCGGCGCGAGCAGCGACGCCGCCGCGGTGGCCGTGAGTACCAGTGCCAGCACCCTGCCCGGCAGCTACTCGATCGAGGTGCAGCGCCTGGCCTCGGTGCAGTCCAACGCCACCGGCGTGTATGCCTCGGCCGATGCACTGGTGGGCGAAGGCACGCTGCGCATCGAGCTCGGCACCTGGGCCGCCGGGCAGACGGGCTTCACGCCCAAGGCAGGCACCGCCGCGGTGGACATCACGGTCGGCCCGCCCGCCGAATCGCTGGCGCAGCTGCGCGACAAGATCAATGCTGCCAATTCCGGCGTCGTGGCCTCGGTGCTGACCGACGCCACCGGCGCCCGCCTGGTGCTGCGCTCGGCCGCCACCGGCGAGGCGAACGGCTTTCGGATCGGCGTGACCGACACCGACGGCAACAACTCCGACGGCATGGGCCTGTCGGCGCTGGCTTTCGACCCGTCGGCCGGCATCCTGACGATGGCCCAGGCACTGGCCGCTGCGAACGCGTCGGCCAGCCTGAACGGCCTGCCCATCTCATCGGACAGCAACACGCTGTCGAACGTGCTCGACGGCATCACGCTGACGCTGGGCCGGGTGACCACCGCGCCCGTGCTGGTGGAGGCCAAGCCTGACAAGGAGGCCATTCGCAAGGCGCTGGACAGCTTTGTCACGGCCTACAACGATCTGAACAAGCTGGTCGCCGAGCAGACCAAGTACGACGCCGCCAGCAAGACCGCTGGCGTATTGCAGGGTGACAGTGCAGCCGTGTCGATCCGTGCGCAGATGCGCAGCCTGCTGGGCAGCAGCAGCGGCGCATCGGCCCTGTTCACGCGCCTGGCCGACGTGGGCTTCGACGTGCAGACCGACGGCTCGATCAAGCTCAACGAGACCAAGCTCGGCAACGGCCTGGCCAACCTGGGCGAGATGAAGAAGCTCTTCGCCAACAGCGACCTGCTGACACCTGCCAACAACGGCATCGCCACGATGCTGCGCGCCCTGGCCGACCAGGTGCTGGGCATCGACGGCAGCATCAACAGCCGCACCGAAGGCCTGCGCAAGCGCATCGACCTGAACCAGGACCGGCAGGAACTGCTCAACGACCGCATCGCCATGGTCGAAAAGCGGCTGCGCGCGCAATACACCGCGCTGGACCGGCAGATGGCGTCACTGAACAGCCTGTCCAACTATGTGACGCAGCAGCTGAGCACGCTGAACCAGAACAACAACTGAGTCGGCACAAGGCCGGCAGCGTGCGGCGTCCGCAGACGCCGCCCACGTAGGCGATCCCACGCAATCTCAAGGGCGGCTCCCGGCGCAAAGCCGCTGTCCACGAGAGTCCGCTATCTCGCTGGAAGGTCGGCGCGTCGCGCCGGGCGGCACCCGCCAGGGGCTCATGCTGCGGCGGTCGGCCCTTCGGTCCGACTGCACTGCGGTACTCGCCCCGGGGTCGTGCCGCATAACTCGCTACGCGCTTGCGCGCTGCGCTCAAACA
>DASQFA010000266.1:0-3609 GCA_035633375.1 Rubrivivax sp. | reverse complement strand
TCCCAGGGATACAATCCCCTATACCCGACCCGGATCGCGCCCGCCCCGGGCACCGTGCCGGGATCGGATTAGTCCAACAGACGTTTATCCGTCGTGCGCGTCAAGGTCCGCGGGGACAGCGGGGTCAGCGGTTCGCGCACGACGGATAAACGCTTAGTAGTTATGTAGAGGTCGTATTTATGTAGAGTTTACATCTGAGGGTGTCGACGGCGGCCAAAGTCGAAGGGCTGAGGCGGGTAGAGCCTAGGGATGAACTCAACATAATTTTCCGGTTTTCTGGAGTGCCATCCCTGCACTTCAGGAGACCACGATGAGCCCAACGCGACGGCCCGATCAAGACCCGATCAACGAGCTTCAAGCCAATCCGCTTGCATCGCATGCTGATGCGTTCGAGCGACATTTACATGACTGGCGTTACGCATCCTCGACGCGCAGCCGCTATCTCAGCTGTCTCGGCGACTTCGCTTGCTGGATGGACGATCAGCAGCTCGCAGCGGAACAACTGGACGAGGCCGTGACGGCCCGGTTTCTCAGCGAGCACCTCTCGCGGTGTCGTTCTCTGCGGCCACCTTGGCCGTTGCAAGCCGCACTCAAATTGCTGCTCACGCTGCTGCGGGCCAAAGGCGTGATCGCCGAGCGTATGCCGGCAGCAACCCCAGTCGAGGAGGAACTGCGCCGCTTCGATGCGTACATGGACCATGTGCGCGGTCTTGCTGCGAAGACGCGCAGTCAGCATTGCCGCACGGTCAGTCGTTTCCTGCGCGAGCAGTTTGGCGCTCAGCCCATCGTCATCGCGACGATCGCGCCCGAGGCGCTACGCCGATTCGTCGCGTGCCAAAGCGAGCGTTACCGCTCGCCCGGTGATGCCGCCTCGATGATCGCGGCCTTGCGTGGGTACTTCCGCTTCCGCAGCACCTGTGGCGACGAGGTCCATGCACTGATCGGCGTGCTCGCGTATCCGATGAGGTGGGCGCTGTCCTCCCTGCCGCAGACCCTGAGCAGCACCGAGATCAAGCGGCTCGATGCGGTGCTCGGCGGCGGGGCAGGCCTCTCGCCACACCGGACGGAGGCCATGGTGCGCTGCGCGCTGGATCTGGGTCTGCGTCGCGGGGAAATTGCCGGACTGTCACTCGATGATATCGACTGGCGCGCCGGCACGCTGCGCTTGCGCCACACCAAGGGTCAGCGCGAAGACTGCTTGCCATTACCGCAAGCAACTGGGCGTGCCATCGCCGATTACCTTCAGCTCGAACGTCCCCAGACCTTGAGTCGGGCGATCTTTGTCCGCCACGCGACCCCCATCGGTCAGCCCATCGGTCCGGATACGGTCGCCAAGGCCATCCGCCAAGCCTACGCGCGCGCCGGCTTACCCTATACCCGGACTCATCTGCTGCGGCACACCCTGGCCAGCCGCCTGCTCGCGGGCGGCAGCTCGCTGAAAGAAGTAGCGGATGTGCTGCGTCACCGCTCGCTGGAAACCACGCAAATCTACGCCAAGCTCGACGGGCGCAACCTCTCGACGATCGCTTTGCCGTGGCCGGGGAGGGACGCATGAACAGCACCGTGTCGCTGAAAACCCGCGTCGAGGACTATTTGGCCGAACGTCGCCGGCTCGGCTATCGTCTGCGCACGATAGCGGGTGCCCTCAGAAGCTTCGCCCGTTACGTCGACCAGCTTGCACTGACGGGGCCGCTCACCATCGAAGTGATGAGCGCCTGGGCGCGGCAGGCCAAGACCCACAACGACGATCCCGCTACCTGGGCACGGCGGCTGATGCGCCTTGGCCCCTTCAGCGCTTGGCTGCAGCAATTCGAGCCCGCCACCGAGGTACCCGACAGCACCGTCTTCGGGGGCATAGGCGGGCGACCCGCCCCGCATATCTTCACCGAACAGGAACTCATCGACCTGTTGGCCGCAGCGCGACGTCTTGAGCCGGATCGGCGTGGCGCTACGTATGAGGCGCTGTTCGGCTTGCTGACGGGCACCGGTCTGCGGATCTCCGAAGCGCTGAATCTGACGCAGGCGGACGTCGACCTACACGCCGGCCTGCTGACGGTGCGTCAGACGAAGTTCGGCCAATCCCGTTATGTGCCCTTGCATCCCACAGTACGTGATGGCTTACGCGACTATCGCCAACGGCGCGATCTGTACATCACCGCGTCGGAGGAGACGCGCTTTTTCGTCACCAGCCGCGGCCGTCGTCTCGGCTGCGCCATGTCCCTGCGCCAAGTCGACCGGGTCTTTGAGCAGCTGCGTGAGCACTTGGGCTGGGTCAACCGCGGTTCGCACGCGGCCATCCGCATCCATGATTTGCGCCATACCTTTATCGTGCGTCGCCTGGTGCTCTGGCAGACCCAGGGAGTCGACATCGACCAGGCCATGCTGGCCTTGTCGAGCTATGTCGGTCACGTCCGTGTCAGCAATACCTACTGGTATCTGTCCGGCGTTCCCGAGTTGCTGGGACTGGCAGGCGAACGCTTCGAGCCGCTGCCACTCGGCGCGGAGGTCGACCATGTCTGAGGCCAAGGTGTCGAATCCCCCGTCGTTTCCGGCGTTGGTGCAACAGTTCTTTACCCTGTATCTGGTCAACCAGCGTGCCATGAGCCCGCATACCGTCGCCGCTTACCGCGATGCCTTGGTGCTGTTTCTGGACTTCGCCAGCCAACGTTTGGGCAAAGCGCCGACCGCGCTGTCGCTGGCCGACATCGGGTCCGACCTGATCCTCGCTTTCCTCGATCATCTGGAACAGCAGCGCCACAATTCGGTGCAAACCCGCAATCTGCGGCTTGTGGCACTGCGCGCCTTCCTGAAATTCGCGGCACGCCGTGACCTGGCCTCTTTGCAGCGCATCGAGCAGGCCTTGGGCGTCCCCATGAAACGCTTCGAGCGACCGATGCTCGGGTTCCTGACGCGCGAGGAGATGTTGGCGGTGATCGGCGCACCGGGTGAGACCTGGACCTCGCAGCGCGACCATCTCTTGCTGACCATGCTCTACAACACCGGGGCACGGGTCTCGGAGATGATCGGCGTGCAAGTCGGCGATGTCGTGCTCGACGCCTCGCCCTGCGTCCATCTACACGGCAAAGGCCGTAAACGACGTTCCGTCCCACTGTGGAAGGGCACCGTACAGGCAGTCCGCGCCTGGCTGCGGCGAAATCCCTCACTGGGCAGCGATGCGCCCTTGCTGCCCAACCGTAACGGACAGGCGATGACACGCTCTAATGTCAACAAACGCCTGGAGATTGCGGTGGCGCGTGCCGCCGAGCGCTGCCCCAGCCTCAACACGCGTCACGTCTCACCTCACTCGGTGCGTCACTCCACCGCCATGCATATGCTGCAGTCCGGCGTCGCCTTCAGCGTCATCGCACTCTGGCTGGGGCATGAGAGCATGACGACCACGCATCGCTACGTCGAGGCCGATCTGACGATGAAGCAAAACGCTCTGGCCCGCCTTCAGGAGCCCTCGATGGAACCGACACGCTACCAACCGTCCGATGAGCTGATGCGCTTTCTCCTGGACCTGTAACTATGTAGAGCCCCGATCGCGCCGATGCTCGGCAGCAGCGGCATCGGCGCGACAACTCTACATAAATGCGACCTCTACATAAC
>DASQFA010000265.1:0-4713 GCA_035633375.1 Rubrivivax sp. | reverse complement strand
CGCTCGAGCTGGGCCTCCAGCGCGTCGGACCAGCACCACAGCGTGCGCGCGTAGTGCGGCCGCAGGTTCTCGGTGTCCAGCCCCTCCAGCCCCTGCTCGGCCATGACCTGCAGCACGTGCGACACGTGCAGCAACTCGCCGCCGGGGAAGACATAGCGCTCGATGAAGTCGCCGATGCCGGCGCCGAGCTGGGTGTTGCGCGTGCCGCCGGCGGTGATGCCGTGGTTGAGCAGCAGCCCGCCCGGCTCGAGCAGCCGGCGGATCTTGTCGAAGTAGCGCGGCAGCATGGCGCGGCCGACATGCTCGAACATGCCCACCGAGGCGATCTTGTCGAAGGGCTCGCCCTCGGCCAGGTCGCGGTAGTCGAGCAGCCGCATCTCCACGCGGCCACGCAGGCCGCGCTCGTCGATCAGCCGGTTGACGTGGGCATGCTGGTTCTTCGACAGCGTGATGCCGGTAGCGTGCACGCCATGGTGTTCGGCAGCCCACAGCAGCAGGCCGCCCCAACCCGCGCCGATGTCCAGAAAGCGCTCGCCCGGGCGCAGCATAAGCTTCTTGCAGATGTGTTCTAGCTTGGCTTCCTGGGCCTGGGCCAGCGTCATGTCCGGCCGGCGGTAATAGGCGCAGGAGTAAAGCCGGCGCGGGTCGAGCCACAGCGAGTAGAAATCGTCCGACACGTCGTAGTGAAACTGCACCTGGCGCGCATCGACCTCGGCACGGTGCCGTGCCAGCGAACGGCTGCGGTGCAGCAGCTCACGCCACCAGGCCAGCGGCCCCGGCGGCTCGGCCGCACGCGTCGGGTCTTCGCGCACCAGCTGCGCAGCCACGTCGACCACCATCCGCATCGCGCCGTCGATTTCGATGCGCCCTTCGACGTAGTCCTCGGCCAGCCGGCCCACCTGCCCGGCCGCCACATGCGCCAGCGGCGCCAGGCTGGCCAGCCGCAGCGTGACGCGCGCATCGGCAGGGCCGATGCGGCGCCCGCCGGGCAGCACCAGCGCCAGGGCATGGTCGGCAGCGCCGGTCAGGCTGCTCAGCCGTTGCCCGACGAGGGTTTCGATCGTCGTCATGAGAGTACGAAGGCGTTGGCCCCGACTCTACCGATTCGCCATGGCAACGCGCAAGCCCGTTGCGCGCCGTGTTGGGCTCAGCCGCTGACCAGGCGCACGCGGCGCGGCCTTGGCAGTTCGGCGTGCGCCGGCGGCAACTGCAGCCGCTTCTCGAAACTCACGCTGTCCAGCGCGGGGGCATAGAGGAAGCCCTGGAACTCGTGGCAGCCCGCGTGCAGCAGGAACTGGCGTTGGCTTTCGGTCTCGACGCCCTCGGCGATGACCTTCATGCCCAGCGCGCTGGCCATCTGCACGATGGCGACGACGATCGCGCCGTCGCTTTCTTCGCCGGGCAGACCCTGCACGAAGCTGCGGTCGATCTTCAGCTTGCCGATCGGGAAGCGCTTCAGGTAGGCCAGGCTCGAGTAGCCGGTGCCGAAATCGTCGATCGACAGGCGCACGCCGATGCGCGCCAGGGCCTGCAGGCGCTGCAGCGCTTCGTCGGCATCGCGCACCAGGATCGATTCGGTCAGCTCCAGCTCCAGCAACTGCGGCGGCAATCCGCTCGAGGCCAGCACCGCCGCGACGCGCTCGACGAACTGCGGCTGCTGGAACTGCAGCGCCGAGACGTTGATGGCGATGGGCATGGCGATGCCGCGCTGGTGCCAGGCCGCACCCTGGCGCACCGCCTGCGCCAGCACCCAGTCGCCCAGCGCGATGATGAAGCCGCTGTCCTCGGCCACCGGAATGAAGCGCGCCGGCGAGACCTCGCCCAGGCTCGGGTCGCGCCAGCGCAGCAGCGCCTCGGCACCCACCAGCCGGCCGCTGCCCAGCTCCACCTGCGGCTGGTAGTGCAGGCGGAAGCGCCCGCTGGCCAGCGCCTGGCGCATGGCGTGGTCGAGCTGGATGTCGGCCCGCCGGTCGCCCCCGCGGCGCCCTTGCTGCACGCGGTAGTTGCCGCGCCCGCCGTTCTTCACCGCCAGCACCGCCGCCTCGGCGTGGCGCAGCAACTCGTCGGCGCCGTGGCCGTTGCCGGGGCACAGAGCGCCGCCGATGCTGCAGGTCAGCGTGAACTGCGAGCCGTCCAGGTTGTACGGCGCGGCCACTGCGTCGAGCACGCGTCGTGCGGTGTTTTCGGCGGCCTGGGTTTCGGCCCCTTCGACGAGCAGCGCGAACTGGTCGCCGCCGGTGCGCGCCAGCAGGTCGTCGGCGCGCATGCACGACTTGATGCGCTGCGCCACGCCGATGAGCACGCGGTCGCCGTTCTCGTGGCCCAGGCTGTCGTTGATCTGGCGGAAGCGGTCCAGGTCGATCAGCAGCAGCGCAAAACTGCTGCCTTCGCGGCGCGAGCGCTGGCTCGCCTTGGCCACGTGCTCGGCCAGCTGGCGGCGATTGGGCAGGCCGGTCAGCGCATCGGTGAGCGACAGCTCCTCGATGCGCTGGCGCGCCGCCATCTGCTCGCTCAGGTCCCGGAACGAGTACACCCGGCCCATCGCCTGACCGCGGCACCACAGCGGGCGCGACACGCGTTCGAGTACCTGGCCGGAATGCAGCGTCAGCTGCTCGGTGGCACTCAGCAGCGTGGCCTGCTGGATGGCGAGCAGCCGGCGCTGGTAGGCCTCGGGGTCATGCACGCAGCGCCGCAGCCACTCGTGCACCGCGTCGTCCTGGTGCAACCTCAACAAGTCATCGGGCACGCCCCAGATCTGCGCGAAGCGGCGGTTGAAGGCGCGGATGCGGCCCACCAGGTCGGTCACCAGGATGCCGTCGGCGGTGGATTCCAGCGTGGCCTGCAGCTCGGCCACGACCTGCTCGCGCTCGTCCTCGGCGCGGCGCCCGGCGCTGCGGTCGCACACCACCACCACATAGTGGCGTGGCGGCGCCGTGCTGCCGTCGCACAACGGGCGGATGCAGCGTGTGACATGCACGCTGCGGCCGTCGGCGGCACACAGCAGCGTGTCCGACTGCAGCGAGGTGCGTTCGCCCGTGGCGGCTTCATCCCAGAAGGCCATGTCCTCGGGGGTGACGATGAGCGCGTCGGCCGCCTCGCCCACCAGGCTGGCGTGCGGCCGGCCCAGCAACTGCCGCGCGGCGGCGTTGTCGGCCAGCACGCGGCGGCTTTGCGCGTCGACGATCCAGGTGGCATCGGGCAAGCTGTCGACAAGCGCCGCCCAGGCGCCGAGCCGAAGCGCGTCGGCCCCGGCCGGCAGCGCGGCGGCCCCGCCCGGCAGCGCGGCTGCCCATTCGGTCATCAGGCAACCTTCGTGCTGCGCACTACGGAATTCGCCTTTCGGGCGGCCGGGCAGGCTCATGCCGATAGCGCCTCGTCCTGCGGCGCCGCGGCGGTGCGCGCCGCTTCGAAGAAGTAGGCCACGCGGGGCCGCGGCGCCAGGTAGTCGAGCGCAGCGGCCGGCACCTGCGCGGGTTTCAGGCTGCGCCGGATGCCCAGGTCCGGCGTGCTCATCAGGTTCAGGTGCAGGGCTTCCTCGCGCGGCAGCTTCGGATCGTGCACCAGCACGTTGGGCTTCAGCGGGCGCGTGGAATTGACACTCATCACCAGCGCGAAACGATCGTCGGTGAGCTGCACCACCGAGCCCGCCGGGTACACGCCCATCATGCGGATGAAGGCATTCAGCATGCCCGCATCGAACTGCGACTTGGCTTGCGCGAACAGCAGCGACAGCGCCTCGTGCGGCGTATGCGCCTGGGTCAGCACCGGCGGGTTGCACATGTTGTCGTAGCGGTTGACCAGGGCCACGATGCGTGCCGCGACGCACACACGGTCGATCTTCAGCCGCAGCGGGAAGCCCGAACCGTCGGCCAGCTCGTGGTGCTGCGCCAGCACGTGCAGCGCGCCGGGCGTCAGCCCCATGCGCTTGCCATGCATCACGCCATGCGCCACATGGTCGCGGTAGGCGGCCAGGTCTTCCTTGCCGAAGCGCTCGTGCACATGGCGCAGGCGCTCGGGCAGGTCGATCTTGCCGACGTCGTGCATCAGCGCGCCGATGCCCAGATCGAGCATCTCCTCTTCGTCGAGGCCCAAGACACGGCCCATCAGCAAGGAGATGACGGCCACGTTCATGGCATGCGCGCTGGCGCCGTCGCCGGCATTGCAGGTGAGCAAACGGATGCACATGTCACCGTCCGGCAGCATCTTGTCGAGCAGCGCGCGCGCCAGGCCTTCGCTGTCCTTGCGCGCCTGCTCGGGCCGTGCCACGACCCAGTCCTGGGCCGAGCGCCAGGCCATGCCGGCCTCGTCGAACTGCTTCTGGCACAGCTCGGCCGATGCGCGTTGCGCCACGAGCAGGGTGCGGCGCTGGCGTTCGGCCGCCTGCGCCGGCGTCTCCGCGGCCGGTGCCGGTGCGTGTGCCGCTGCGGCGGGCGACGTTTCGGGCGACGTTTCGGGCGACGTTTCGGGCGTAGGGTCGGCGGCGCGTTGCGGCGCGGTGAGTTCACTCTTTTCCGGGCTCCAGCGCAGCTGCTTCAGGCCCAGGCCGCGGATCTTGTCGATCTGCTGCGCATGCGTGATGCGGAAGCTGCCCACCGGAAACGGGTGCGACATCCAGCCCAGGTCCAGGTGGATGAACATGCCTACGCGCAATTCCTCGACGTCGATCCTGCCCGACATGGCGTGCTTCCTGTGGCTTGCGTGCGCGGTGCGGTG